>CAJQPV010000199.1 GCA_905480305.1 uncultured Gammaproteobacteria bacterium
GAAACCGGTCATCATCAGGACAATAACGATCCAGTAATTATAGTGTCCCAACAGGTTGGACATCAGCTGTCTCCGGAACTCTGCCGGCTGACGAAGCCGAAGTAGATGATGAGCATGACGGCGGCAACGGTTATGCCGACACCGAGTTCAATGAGCATGATACCCAGGTGTTGCCCGGTTACCGGGTCATCTGCCAGTACGCGGTATTCAAGAAATTTACCGCCCAGTAACATAACCTCGATACCGACTGCTGCATAAATCAGTACGCCGGCTGCCGCCAGGCTGTGTAACAGCCGCTGCGGTATCAGCCGCTGTGCATTGCCCAGTCCGAAGGCCAGTGCATAGAGGACAAACCCGGTCGCAAAGATCACCCCCGCCTGAAAGCCGCCGCCGGGGCCATAATCTCCATGTAACAGTATATAAAGTGCAAACAGCAGTATCAATGGCAGGAACAGTTTGGCAATGACGCGCAGCACCACGATTTTTTTGATCCCGGGGGGCTGTATATTTTGCCTGCGGGTGTGGTAACCAAGCAGCACCAGTACGCCGATACCGGCGGTGAAAATAACCGTTACTTCGCCGAGTGTGTCGTAGCCGCGATAACTGGCCAGCACCGAGGTGACCACGTTCGGCACCCCTATTTCTAAAGGGGTATCGTGTAGATAGGCTGCTGCCATATGCCGGTGCACCGGGGCGTCCGGGTCACCGTAGTGCGGCATGTCCAGGGTGCCGTAAATCAGTGCTGCGCCGGTGGTGATGACCACGATCAGTGGCAGCAACGGGGTATGTCGCGGCACTTTTTCCCTGTCAGTGGTCTGTGCGATCGTTGCCAGCATAAGGATGGTTGAAATACCTGCGCCGATGGCGGCTTCGGTGAGAGCAACGTCCACGGCATCCAGAACCACGAACAATGCTGCTGACAGCAGACTGTAGATGCTGGTTAGCATGGTCACAGCAAGCAGGCTCCTCAGGCGCACAATCGCAAACCCGGTGATCATCAACAGCCCCAGCAGGACGATGTCTATAAAGTGTTCCATTACGATTCCCGATCCTCGACGACCGGTTTCAGTTTACCCTGCAGGGCCGCCTGGGCCAGTGCATGTACGGCCGTTGGACAGGTGAACATCATGAAATAAAAGATTAGCAGTAACTTGACTGTTACCAGGCTCAGGCCACCCTGCAGCATCAGGCCGATAAGTACCAGTCCTGCGCCCATGGTGTCACAGACACTGACCGCATGCAGACGCGTATAGAAATCCGGAAACCGTAACACGCCAATGGCGCCAATCAGCAGGAATGCGGCGCCCGCCAGCAGGAAAATCCAGCTCAGCAGGTCCAGCGCCAGGGCCATCATTGTTTGCTGTCTTCCGTCGTGTCATTACTGGTGTTCACCACCCTGAGCACCGCAATCGTGCTGACGAAAGAGATCAGCACGTACACCAGGGCAATATCCAGAAATTCGGGGCGCCCGGTCATGAAGCCGAGCACAGCTACCATCAGCACGGTCAGGGTACCGATCATATTGACCGCCATTACGCGGTCATAGAGTGTCGGTCCGCGGAAGGCGCGCACCAGGCCGATGGCTATGGCAACCAGGATCACTACCGAGACCGTAATGTACATTAAAAGATATCCTCGATATCGCACACCCGGCGGTTTATGTCGCCGTTCTTGAGGCTGGTCGCAGCAGCCTGCGTAAGGGCATGTACTATCAAGGTATCCTCATCAACGTCCATGGTGACTGTGCCCGGTATCAGGGTAATGGAGTTTGCGTAGGTGACCCGCCCCAGCTCGGTTTTCTGTCCCGCATGGACAGTGATTATATTGGGACTGATGGGCAGGGCCGGATGCAGAATACGCCATGCGACATCAATATTTGACCGGTAAATTTCACGGCCCAGCCAGAGCCAGTAGAACAGCACCGATGGTTTGATGAGAATCGGCTGATTCTCCTGGTCGATCAGGTCGGCGCGGGTCACCAGTACCACCACCAGCAGGGTCGATAGCAGGCCAAGTGCCAGCATCAACGGGGTGTAATGACCGGATAACAGCAGCCAGGTTGCGAACAGGAATAGTGCCAGGTTTAATGTATGTCTCAGTTTGCTCATTCGGCTCTCCCGGAATCCCGCTGCAAACTGTATTTTAGCAGGGGCGGCGCCAACAACGTAGTGAGGATGACCATCAGGACGATGGCCGAGAACAACGCGTCATTGATGACGTCGAGGCTCTTGCCAATGGCTGCGAAAATAAGACCGACCTCACCGCGGGGCAGCATGCCGATACCGATTGCCCAGCGGTTGTTGCCACTGGCTGCACCCAGTCCGGAAAACACTTTTCCGACGATTGCCGAGAGCAGCAGGCCGGCTGATAAAATGACTACCTGCCAGTCGAGAAACGTCTCCAGCTTAACCTGAATACCCATTAATACGAAGAAAATCGGTACCAGGATGACTTCCAGCGGCATGATTAGATCCTTGATGCAAACAGTGTGTTCGCTGACGCGGCCCCAGTGTTTGAAATAGGCGTCGTGCATGATAAGCCCCGCAGTAAATGCCCCGATAATGGTCGCCAGTCCTGCCAGGTTTGCCATCCAGGCCAGTATCATGACAAACAGAAACGAGATGAACATCTTCGCTTCCATGAGATCGAGGTGACGTACCAGGGCAATGATGAGCTTCAGCAGCATTGGTCCCAGGTACACAGCCGCGGTCAGGAAAATTGCCGTCATCGCGATCACGGTCAGTATCTGTTCTGCACTGATGCCGCCGGTTACCACGATGCCGCTGACGATGGACAGCAGCAGCAGGCCGAGAATGTCATCAAGCACTGCGGCTCCGAGGATAATGCGTGCGACTTTGGTGCTCTCCATTTTCAGTTCCTGCAGGACCATGACACTGATACCAATACTGGTAGCGCCGAGGGCAGCGCCGAGGAACAGGCTGGTGTGCAGGGAAATATCCGGTATCAGTAGCCACGAAGAGCCAAACCCGAGTGCGAAGGGCAACAACACACCGATAGTCGCGACACGCAGCGAGTCCGGACCGACCTGGCGCATTTCATCAAGACTGGTACGCAGGCCGACCATGAACAGCAGGAAGATGATTCCATAGCGGGAAAAAATATCCAGTGTCTGCGCCACCTGGATCAGTTCACTGCCGTGAGGTCCTCGTAATAGTGACAGTACATGTGCCGTCTTTTCCGTAGCCAAGGCCTGCGTGCAGCAGGCCAGTTCCAGTGCTTCGCCTTGCAGCAGGTTGCCGATAGTGTCAAACAGGGCCGGCCCTTCGCGCAGCACGATGATCAGGTCAAAGCTGAACAGGTAGGCAAGATTGCCAATCAGGATGCCCATGCCGAGTTCCCCGAGAACCGAGGGCAGTTGCAACTTGCGAGCGCCAAAGCGACCCAGCAGGGCCATGAACAGGATACCGGTTACACCCAGCAGGACGGGTGCAATCGGGTCGCTGTGCGGAGTGTGGAACTGCAGGGCTGACGCGGTACCCGGCACGGCCACAAGTGCCAGCAGACACAGCGACTGCAGTCGGTACGGATGCCCCGTCACTGGCCAGTTTCCCGGTCAGTTGATCGGTGGCAGAGGAGCTGCGGCAGATCGACATTGCCTGCTGTGGCATCGAGTATCATGTTTGCTCCCGTTTTTCATCGAGGCGATGTTCTATACGCTGCAGCGTTTGTTCGATTGTTTGCATACGCTTTTCAATGTCTTTCAGGCGGTAGATTTCCTCGACCTCTTCTTCCTCTATTTCCATCTCGCCACGTGACACAAAGTAGGCTGAAAAACTGGCAGTCAGCAGCGAGAAGAAGCCCAGACCAAACAAAATAACGATGCCGCCGAACACCTTGCCAGCCGTGCTTTGCGGTACCACGTCACCGTATCCCACCGTCGCCACTGTTACCCAGGCCCACCAGATGCCTTCCCAGACCGTGTCGATGGTAGGGTCGATGCCGGCGATCAGGAACCCGGACATCAGGGTGAATGCCAGCGCCACCAGCAGGGTGGTGCCTAGATGGTTGCGCGTCAGAATTTTGCGGATGGTCTTCGAGGACTTCAGTAACAATGGAAACATCAGCAACAGGCGCAGTGTCCGCAGCGCGGCGGCATGGCTGCCGCCACCCCACAACAGGGGCACGCCCGTGCCGATAATCAGCAGGTTCATCCAGTTACTGCGCAGGTAGCGTGACTTGTCCTTCACCAGGCTCACGAGTACTACCATTTCCACCACAAAAAACAGCCAGATACCCCAGTCGGTGATGCGATCAAACGTCGCAGGGTAAACGCCTCTTGCACGCAGATACCATTCGATAAATATCCAGATGGCCAGCAGGATCATCGGCAGCTCGAAGCGCCCGGCCCAGCGCCGGGCTGCCGGGGTTTCGGTCGCCGAGACGCCGGACAGGCCGATCAGCAGATTGAGGAGTTTGCTGGACATGGCTGGATTACCTGGTTGCGGTGTCCCATGTAAGTCAGACACTGACGAAAGTTCACCCGTGTGGCAATGCAACCGGCTGCCGCCTAGCAGATGCGTGGTAGCGGGTCGTCCTCGAGTTCTTCCAGTATACGCTCGCCACCGAGCACTGTTTGCAACAGCACATGCGCGCCCTGTGCATTGATATTGCCAATGATGGCGGCGTTTTTGCCTTGCGGCAATGCCTGCCAGCGCTGCAGCAGTAATTCGGCATCCCCGGGTGCGACCACAGCAACCACCCGGCCTTCGCACGCCAGGTACATCGGGTCGTAACCGAGCATGTCACATACTGATTGCACCGGATCACGCACCGGGATGTGTGATTGTGAGAGACTGATTCCCATGGCGGTTGCGCGCTGCAGTTCATGGGCAACGGTTGCCAGTCCGCCGCGTGTCGGGTCGCGCATGAAACGCAGCCCCGGAACCTTGAGTGCTTCCTGTGTCAGTGGCAGCACACTGGCGGCATCGGATGATACGTTGCCATGCAGGCCGAACTCTTCACGCGCCAGCAGTACCGCAATGCCATGGTCACCGACAGGGCCGCTGACCAGGATGACGTCGTCGCCACGAATACGGTCGAGCCCGAGCGTGCGGCTGCCACGGATACCGATACCGGTCGTTGCAAGGTACAGGCCGCCGCCTTCGCCACGGCGCAGTACCTTGGTGTCGCCGGCCACCACCTGTACGTCGATGGCACGGGCGCTGTCCGCCAGTGTTTTAATAATGCGCTCCAGTACTTCGACTTCCATGCCTTCCTCAATGAAGGCATTGAGACTCAGGTATTTTGTGGTTGAGCCGGCAACAGCCAGGTCATTGGTGGTGCCGTGAACGGCCAGTGAGCCGATGTTGCCGCCCGGGAACTCCAGCGGCTGCACGGTGAAACCGTCGGTGGTAAACATGATATCCCGGCCATGCAGGTCCAGTGGTACGGCATCTGCCTGGACATCGAGGTCCGGGTTGGACAGGTGGCGTGCGAAAATGTCCTCGATCAGCTCGCGCATGAAGCGACCGCCGTTACCGTGTGCAAGAGAAATGTGTGAGTCTTCCATGATCAGGTCTGTTGCTCTGTTGGTTTGCAGCTGCTTGCTGCGTATTCGATAACCTGTCCGTAACTGATGCCGGCATCGTTGACAGGGATATGTTGCGGCAGTGTGACACGAAAACCGTCATTTTCCAGTAACGTAACAGCCAGCTCGGTCAGTACCCGGTTCTGGAATACACCGCCCGACAGGCCAATTTCGCTGATGTCCTGCGCGCTGCGCGCCAGCCGAGCCTGTTGCAGCAGGGTGTCTGCCATGCTGGCATGGAATACGCTGGCGCGTTCCGTGCCGGAACGGGAATCATCCAGCAGTACTTCCAGCAGCGGTTCCCAGTCAGCCACCCATGTGCCGCTGTCATCCTGCAGCAACGGCATGTTGACTGCCGTCATGCTGCCATGACACAGGGCCTCCAGCAGCATCGGTCCCTGCCCCTCGAAACTTGCGTCGCTGCACACACCCGTCAGCGCGGCAGCGGCATCGAACAGGCGGCCGGCAGAGGTGGTCTGCGGTGAGTTGATACGCTTTTTCCAGGCCTTGCGCAGCAGCGCCAGGGTAGCCGGTATCCGTGGCCAGCAGGTGCTGGTCTCCCAGCAAACTGCCGCAGCACTGCGCCAGGGTTCGCGACCGGCGCGCTCGCCGCCGGGCAGATGAAAGGGCCGAAGTGTCGCAAAGCGCTGCCAGTTTCCGGGATACCCCAGCAGTGCCTCGCCACCCCACAGGGTACCGTCCTCACCGTAGCCGACACCGTCCCAGGTAAAGACCAGCCGGGTCTGCGTCAGCTGTTGCAGGTCACAGGCCACTGCCGCATGCGCATGATGATGGAACACCTTGTGCAGTGGCAGGCCGGTCTGCCGGGCCCAGCGGCCCGAGGCGTAGCCGGGGTGTGCATCGCAGATCACGGCCTCGGCGGTTACCTTGTACAGTGCCTGCAAATCGTCAATGGTTTTTTCGAACACTTGCAGGCTGCGTGCGTTCCCCATGTCACCGATATGCGGTGACACCACGATGCGGTTACCCCATGCCAGCGCAATGGTGTTTTTCATATGACCGCCTACTGCCAGCACCGGCTGCTGCAGCGTGAAAGGCAGATATTGTTCAAGTGGTGCAGAGCCGCGTCCCATGCGCAGCGGGCGGGGGAGGTCACTGATTATGCGCAATACCGGGTCATCGGCAGGCCGTTCTATGGGCCGGTCATGGTGAAGAAACGCGGTGGCCACATGCCCGAGTCGTTGTTCAACCTCGGCATTGTCGGTCAGCACCGGTTCACCGCTGATGTTTGCCGAGGTGGCGATCAGTGGCGCACCAAGGTCTGACAGTAACAGGTGATGCAGCGGGCTATAGGGCAGCATTACCCCGATCTCGTCGAGGCCGGGCGCGATTTGTGAAGACAGGTCAAAACCGGGCCGTTTGCGCGCCAGCACAATGGGCCGTGCCGGTGACAGCAGCAGATCAACCTGGTCGCGTGACAGCCAGACCCGGCTATTGACACACTTGAGTGGCAGTCCCGGTGCTGTCGGAAACATCACCGCCAGTGGTTTATGCGGGCGTGGCTTGTTGCGACGCAGGCGTGCGATAGCAATGTCATTGCGGGCATCACACATCAGGTGGTAGCCGCCAACACCCTTGACGGCAACGATGCTACCGGCCTGCAAGGCGGCAACACAGGCGGCCAGTGCCGCTTCATTGCCACTGATGCGTGGTGATTCCGCTGCCGTGAATTCCAGTGCCGGCCCGCAGGCGGGGCAGGCAACCGGTTCGGCATGAAAGCGGCGGTCGAGCGGGTCGGTGTACTCCCGGTGGCAAGCGTCGCACAGTTGGAAGGCTGCCATGGTGGTTGCCGGCCGGTCATACGGCATGCCGCGTATCAGGGTGTAACGTGGCCCGCATTGTGTACAGTTGATAAAAGGGTAGCGGTAACGCCGGTTGTGCGGGTTGTGCATTTCGGTGATGCATTCATCGCAGGTAAACAGGTCCGGTGGCACGTGAATATTGACACTGCCACTGGCGTCGCTGTCGCGGATGACAAAGTCATCGAGATCATCCAGGCTCGCCGGTTCGCAGTTTTCAAGTACCGGTCTCGACAGTGGTGGTGCATGCTGGAACAGGCGGCGAGTGAATGCGTGTAATGCCTGGTTTTCACCCTGGATATGAATCTCTACCTGGCCGGTACAGTTGCGTACCCAGCCGGTCAGGTGATGGCTATGCGCGAGTCGATAAATGAAGGGACGAAAGCCGACACCCTGTACAAGTCCGGACACCATCAGGTGTACCGCAGCGACCGGTTCAGCAGCAACCTCAGTATCGAGATCTGCGACCGTCATGCCGTGGCCTGTTCCTTGCTGCTGCGGGCGACCGGTTCACGCATGCCACCCGACCACCAGATGCGGCAGGCGCCTTCATCAGACACCATGCAGGGTCCAATCGGGTGACGCGGCTTGCAGGCAACGCCGAACAGGCGACATTCATTGGGATAAATTTTTCCCAGTACCACCTTTGCACAGTCACAGCCGGGCGGCATCTCACCGGCACGCTTGCGGGCATCGTCGGCATAGCTGGGGAATGCCTGGCGTGCATCATGTGCACGGTAACGTTCGTTAATGGCAAAGCCGGAGGCCGGGATGATGCCAACACCACGCCAGTTGGCAGCGGTGATATCCATGGCCTGTTGCAGTTGTTTTCTTGCCGTGCGGTTGCCGCCGGGCCTGACCACTTCAGGATAGCAGTTGTCCAGGAAGTAGCGTCCCTCGATCAGCTGGCGCAGGGTTGAATACATGGCGGCCAGCAGGCTTTCCGGGGTAAAGCCGGCAACGGCGGCGGGAATGTTGTGGCGTTCAACCACGAACGCCCATTCTTCCGGCCCCATGATGGTAGCGACATGACCCGGTGCTACCAGCGCATCGAATCCGGGGGTATCTGATTCGAGCAGCATAGCAACAGCGGGCCATGTGAGACGACCGGACAACAGTATAAACAGGTTGTCCGGGATTCCTTCAACCAGTAAGGATGCTGTCGGTGCCGTGGTGGTTTCAAAACCGGCAGCAAAAAAGATGACAGGTTTTTCCGGGTTGTCACGGGCGATGCGCGCCGCTTCCTGCGGCGAAGAAATCGGGCGTATATCGGCTCCCTTCGCTTTTGCTTGTTCCAGGGTGCGCGCCTCGCAGCGCTTTACGTTAACGGGTACCCGCAACATATCGCCGTAGGCCACCAGAACAATATCTTCATACAAGGCCAGTTGAATGGCCTCGAAAATATCCTCTTCCGGACAGATGCACACCGGGCAGCCGGGGCCGGGTACCAGCTCGATGTTGTCCGGCAGGGCGCTGCGCAAACCGGCCATGGTGATGGAACGCTCATGGCCGCCGCAGACATTCATGATCTTTACGCGCGGTGGCAAGGGCAGCGCATGGATGCGTTGCAGCCAGTCCTGTGCGCTGGCTGACATTATGCCGGCTCCGAAACGGCTGCGAGCTCGCCGCTGCGGTGTTCCAGTTGCGCCAGTTCGGTAAACAGCCAGTGCAACCAGCTGTCCATGCCAGCTGCGTTTTTAGCCGATAATTCAATAATCGGCGCGCGGCTGGCCAGTTCTTGCAGATAGCGGCGGGCATTCTCCGGCTTGAAGTCATCAAGTACCGGCAGCAGGTCACACTTGCTGAGCAACACCAGGTCAGCGGCGCGAAACATTACCGGGTACTTGGCCGGTTTGTCATCGCCTTCCGGCACCGACAGCAATATGGTGTTGCGGTGCTGGCCAAGATCAAAACTGGCCGGACACACCAGGTTGCCGACATTCTCGATAAAGACGATATCCAGCGCGCTCAGGTCCAGCTGGTGCAGCGCGTCATGCACCATGTGTGCATCCAGGTGACAGGCGCTGCCGGTGGTGATCTGGATGGCGGGTACGCCGTGGGCGCGAATTCGGCCGGCGTCATTTTCGGTTTCCAGGTCACCTTCTATGACCGCAATGGAAAGCTCGTCCTTTAATACTTCGATGGTCGCTTCCAGCAGGCTGGTTTTGCCGGCCCCGGGTGACGACATCAGGTTGACGGCGAGTACCCCGTGCCTGTTGAAGTGTTCGCGGTTGTGTGCGGCGGTGTGGTCATTGGCGTCGAGCAGTCCGTGCAGGACGCTGACTGCTTCACGGCCATCTGCCGTTTTTGACAGCCGCCCGCCCGGTTGCACCAGGTGGGCATTACCGGGTGTTACGTTACAGCCACAGGTATCACACATTGTTTTTCTCCTGTTTTTTAATTCCAGTTGCGTACCAGGTCCGCTGCTGCACGGATAAGATCGCCTGCAGGAGCGGACCTCGCAGGCGATAGTTTTGTCTAGTTTGCTCGTTCATGTTGCTGCATTGATGTTTCATGTTCAGCCAGATCATCAGCTGTCTGCCTGATCAGCTCGACATGTTGTAACTGCAGTTCGTCGCCGCTCACCAGCCGGGTGCGCCAGTTGCCGCAGGCGCCGCACAGCAGGCGGGCAGGCAGCGCATCGGTAGTTTGCCCGCATTGATCACAGCTGACCTGCAGCGGCAGGCTGTCGATCACCAGTTCTGCCTCGGCGGCAACGCCACCGGCGCGGGCAATGGAAAATGCCTGTTGCAGCAAGCGCGCTTCCACGCCTGACAGCGGTCCGATGCCAAGGTGGATGCTGAGCACCTGCTGGGCGTGTTCTTTAAGCGCAAGCTGCTCTACCTGGTCAATTAATGCCTGACAAACGGCCAGTTCATGCACGGGAGGCTTCCTCGCCGGGATCACCTGCCAGCATCAGGTCATACATATCCCAGGCCGTGCGCGCATCGGCAGGCGTGATTTTCTGGATAGCGTAACCGACATGTACCACCACGAACTCATCAACCCTGAAGTCCTCGTCCTGCAGCATGAACAGGCTGACTTCGCGCTGCACACCCCTGGCCTCGCAGGTCGCAACGAAGCCATCTATAGACTTGATCTGCATCGGAATTCCAAGACACATTTTTTGCTACCCCCGCAGCTTTACCGGCGAACACCGGATTATTGACACGGGTTTATGTAAACATGAATAAATCAGGGCTGACTTGATATATGTCAACAAACCTTCGCTCTCCCTGCTGTACAAATTGACGCATTGGAGGAGTGAGGAGTCATATGATGCCATCAAATAACACGTTAATTCTCGGCATTGGAAACACGCTACTGGCCGATGAGGGTAGCGGTATCCATATGCTGGACTACCTGCAGCGGCATTATCCCGGGCGCCCTGATGTTGAGTATCTTGATGGCGGTACCCTGAGTTTTACGCTGGCACCCTGGATCGAGGAGGCTGACAACCTCATTGTTATCGATGCAGCGGAGCTGGACGCAGATCCCGGCACGGTTGAGGTCTTTACCGGGGAGGATATGGACCGCTTTGCCGGCAAAACCAAGCGCAGCGTGCATGAAGTCAGCCTCGGCGATTTACTGGCAATCGCCCACCTCACCGGTGCAATCCCGAAAAACCGCGTCCTTGTCGCCATCCAGCCGGAAAAGATCGATTGGGGTTCCTGCCTGAGCAACCGGGTGAAGCAGGCTCTGCCACGGGCAGCCTCTCAGATTGTCGGGCTTTTAAATAACTGGACTACTCAACCGGACATGCCGGATGCAGATTTGCAGCTGCGCTATGCACCGGCACCAATGGGGGGATAGGGGCTATGGAAAACAAGATTCTGATTCCACTGGATGGTACGGAACAGGTAAGTGAAATAATTCTCTACGCACAGTCGATCACACCGCGTGCAGATACCGAAATCAGCCTGCTGCATGTGTTGCCAGAGGCTGGTGCTGAAAATGCTGCTACAGCGCACATCGATGAAATCATGGCTGTGTTGACGACGGCTGGCTGGACAGTGAGCAGCGATCTGCGCATGGGTGATGCGGTCGAGGAAATTGTGAAGTTCGCGCTGCTGATGCCGGCTACGCTGCTGTTGATGTCAACGCATGGTCGTTCCGGTCTGGAGAAGATTCGCCAGGGCAGCGTCACCGAGCAGGTGTTGCAACATTCACCGTGTCCGGTTTTCATTCTGCACAGTACCCGTGCGGAGCCAGCGGATGAGCGTGACGATAATCTGTTCAAGCGCATCCTGGTGCCGCTGGATGGTACGGATGTTTCTGCCTCGATTCTTAGTTGCGTTGAGCGCTTTTCCAGGGCACATGATTCAGAGGTCATCCTGTTCCATGACGAAATGGACAGTAATAGTCCTGATGAAGAGCGCGCTGCAGTCAAGCTGGCCCTGCAGGAGCATAGTGTCAAGCTGGCAAATGCCGGGCTCAAGGTGTCGCTGGATATGTCCACCTACAGACGGCCAATACGTGAAATTCTCAACAAAATCGATGAGATGAAAATCGACCTGGTATCCATGGCATCGCATGGCGAATCCGGTGTGCGGCGGGCACTGGATGAATCGGTGACGGCCGAGGTGATACGGCATTCCAGCTGCCCGTTACTGGTGTGGTCAGCGGAACATCAGTTTCCACCTGTCTCCGGAGATTGAATGCACATGCCTGACGTGACGCCCGCCATGGAGTTAAAAGTTGAAACTGCCGACGCCCTGACCTGCAACGTGCAGCCGTTGCTGCATGAGATCCGGCATGCCCTGGCAAGGTTACTTGATGAAGGCGGGCACACCGTGATCGATTTGCGCAGCCTGCCGCTGGCTCCGGGAGAGGAGCAGCAGTTGCTGGATGAACTGGGCAATGGCGAGGTGTATGCGCGTCTGCATGCCCTGGGTCCTACCGAGATCATCGAAAGCCGCTATCCCGGTGTCTGGATTGTGGTGCATTACAACAGCAGTGATGAAGTGATTGGCAAGTTTATCGAGGTCTGCGACATACCGAACCTGCTGCGTTCACAGCAGGCGGATATCCAGCAGGGCCTTGAACAGCTGCAGGCGCAATTGCCTGCAGCAATAAATTGACGATGTGACCGCACACAGGAGATATATGATGTCGAAAGACGAGACTTTGGGCGAAGCCCTGCGACGACAGGGGATTACCCGGCGCGGGTTCCTGAAATTCTGTGCTGCAACCGCTTCAATGATGGCACTGCCGCCGAGCATGGTGCCGGCCATTGCGGCTGCACTGGAAAAGGCTATGCGGCCTTCGGTTATCTGGTTGTCATTCCAGGAATGCACCGGTTGCACCGAATCACTGACGCGTTCTCATTCACCGACCGTGGAAGGCCTGATCTTCGATACTATCTCGCTGGATTATCACCATACACTGCAGGCTGCTTCCGGTAGTGCCGCGGAGGCCGCGCGGGAAGCCGCCATGGAAGAGAATTACGGCAAGTATATTCTGGTGGTTGACGGTTCGATACCGACCGCCAATCCCGGCTACTCGACCATTGCCGGTATCAGCAACAAGTCCATGTTGCTGGATACGGCCAAGGGCGCCGCCGCCATTGTTGCGGTCGGTACCTGTGCCGCCTACGGCGGTATTCCGAAGGCCAAACCGAACCCGACAGGTGCGGTAGCTGTTTCCGATCTGATCAAGGACAAGCCGATTATTAATGTTTCCGGCTGTCCACCCATCCCGGTGGTTATTACCGGTGTGCTGGCACATTTCCTGACCTTCGGCACCATTCCTGAGCTGGATGCGCTCGGTCGTCCCAAGGCCTATTACGGACAGAGTATTCACGATCGCTGTTACCGCCGTCCCTTCTATGACAAGGGCCTGTTTGCCAATACCTTTGATGATGAAGGCGCGAAGAAGGGCTGGTGTCTGTACAAACTGGGCTGCAAGGGTCCGACCACCTATAACGCCTGTGCGACCACAAAATGGAATGAAGGCACCAGTTTTCCGATTGAGGCCGGGCACCCTTGCCTGGGTTGCTCGGAACCGGATTTCTGGGATGGCGGCGGCTTTTACAAGGCGCTGTCCATGCCAACGGAAGATATCACCCGTGCTGCCGTGTATGCGGTCGGCGCCGGTGCGGCCGCCGGTGTTGCGCTGGGGGCAATGAACCGTGCCAAGAAAGCGCGGGCAGTGAAAACACATGAGAAAGTAACCATTAATGATCTGGAAAAGGGTGCTGACGATGACTGAAACTGAACTGTTGTTGTGGGTACGTGGTCCTGCATTGCAGATTGCCACGGTCATCTTCGTGCTCGGCATCGTGGTGCGAATTGCCGGGATACTGATGTTGGGCAGGAAAAAGAATCTGGCCGAGGCGCGTGGTTCTGCCGTTGCCGGTGGTCTGCGGACGATCCTGTCGCGTTCCATTCCGGATCCCGGCACCCTGCAGCGTTCCACGTTTAACGTGGTGGCCGGTTATATCTTTCATATCGGGCTGTTTATTACCATCCTGTTGTTTGCACCGCATATCCTGCTGATTGAAGATGTCTTCGGTGTTAGCTGGCCGGCATTGCCGACCCCAATCGTAGATGCCACCACCGTGGTGACTATTATCGCGCTGCTGGCGGTATTGATTCATCGCCTGCGGCACCCGGTAATGCGGTTCCTGTCAGGTTTCCAGGATTACCTGGTATGGCTGGTAACCATTCTGCCGCTGGTGACCGGTTATCTGGCCTTTCACCGTGTTGGCATAGCGCCACCGCCGACCCTGCTTGCGATACATATACTCAGCGTCGAGTTGTTAATGGTGGTGTTTCCGTTCACCAAGCTGATGCACACCTTTAGCCTGTTCATGGCGCGTTACTACAACGGTGCAATTTCCGGGTACAAGGGGGTGAAATCATGAGTGCTTCGCTGCAACGCGGGCTGAATGCCTTTAAGGAACAGATCGATGCGCCGGTGGCGGCCTTTTTCAGCAGCTGCGTGCGCTGTGGTTTATGTGCCAATGCCTGCCTGTTCTATACCGAGACCGGCGATCCGAAATACACACCGATATACAAGCTGGAACCGCTGCGCCGGGTGTGGCGACAGGAGTACACCTTCTGGGGCCGGCTTGCCAAGGCGGTCGGTCTCAGCAAAGCCGTGACTGATGAAGAACTGGGCGACTGGGAAGAGCTGGTCTATGACAGTTGTACCATGTGTGGACGTTGCTCAATGGTCTGCCCGGTCGGTAACGACATCACCTACATGATTCGCAAAATGCGTGAAGGTATGGCGGTCGCCGGACATGCGCCCGTCGGCCTGGTCGGGGCCACCAAACGGGCCGTAGAGATTGGTAGTCCCATGGGTGTCAAGTTGCCGGCCCTGCAGGCACAGATCCGTCATACCGAGACGGAATTCGGACTAGAGATTCCGGTAGACAAGGAGGGCGCCGATTACCTGCTGTTGCTGTCCTCCATGGAGATTATGAATTTTCCGGAATTTATCGGCGCCGTTGCCAAGATATTCAAGCACGCCGGTGTCAGCTGGACGATTTCATCCGAGGCCTTTGAAGCCACCAACAGCGGCATCCAGATCGGTGTGTCGGAGATTGCCGCGGAGCTGGTGCAACGCATCGTAACGGCGGCGGAGAAGCTCAAGGTGAAGAGTGTCATCAGCCCCGAGTGCGGACATGCCTACATGGCGATTCGCTGGGAGGGCCCCAACCTGATTGGCAGGCCCTACAGTTTCAAGGTGGTGCATATCCTCGAGCTGCTGGACCAGTTGCGCGCGGAAGGCCGTCTGCAAACCACGGGCAAGGAATCACAGCGCCTGACCTACCACGATCCATGCCAGGTGTCGCGCCGCGGCGGCGTGGTCGATCAGCCACGCAATCTGCTCAACATGGTGGCGGAGGATTTCGTCGAGATGCCGGAGACCGGCACCATGAACTGGTGTTGCGGGGCCGGCGGCGGCGTCAGTAGTAATGAGCGCGCCGATGAAATACGGCTAAAGGCCTTTAACCGCAAGAAACAGCAGCTGGATGCCATCCATCCGCAGGCCATTGTGTCTGCCTGTTCCAATTGCCGCATACACCTTGAGGACGGGCTGGAGGAATACGGTATGGATATGCCCGTCATCAGCCTGACAGAGACGATTGCAGAGCATCTTGCCGAGGATAAATCATGAGTGAACGCGTTGTTGTTGACCCCATTACCCGCATCGAGGGCCACTTGCGCATCGAGGCGCAAATGGATGGTGACCGTATTGAAAAGGCCTATTCGGCCGGCACCATGGTGCGCGGTATCGAGATTATTCTGCGCGGTCGTGACCCGCGGGATGCCTGGGCCTTTGCCCAGCGTATCTGTGGCGTCTGCACGCTGGTCCACGGACTGGCCTCTATTCGTTCAGTCGAGAATGCGCTGGACTACCCGATTCCGCCAAATGCGCAGCTGATTCGTAACCTGATGAGCGGTGCACAGTATGTGCATGACCATGTCATGCACTTTTATCACCTGCATGCGCTCGACTGGGTTGACGTGGTATCAGCATTGAAGGCCGACCCTGCAGCCACCTCGACACTGGCGCAGTCGATCAGCAGTTACCCGAAGTCCTCTCCCGGTTATTTTTCTGACATGCAGAAGAAGCTGAAGAACTTTGTCGAGGGCGGCCAGCTGGGAATCTTTGCCAATGGTTACTGGGGCCACCCGGCCTACAAGCTGCCACCGGAGGCCAATCTGATGGCCGTGGCGCATTACCTCGAGGCATTGAGCTGGCAGCGTGATGTGGCCAAGCTGCATGCCATCTTTGGTGGCAAGAATCCGCACCCGAACTTTGTGGTCGGTGGCGTCGCCTGTCCGATTGACCTGAATTCCGATTCCGCCATCAACGCCAAGCGGCTGGCTCAGGTACAGGAAATCATTAACAAGATGCAGGTGTTTGTCGACCAGGTCTATATTCCCGACCTGCTGGCCATTGCCAGTTACTACAAGGACTGGGGTTCGCGCGGTGAAGGGCTGGGCAATTTTATGACCTTTGGCGACTTTCCGGAGAAGGGGATGGACGACCCGTCCAGTTTCCTGATTCCGTCCGGTGCCATTCTGAACCGTGATCTGTCGACTATTCACGAGGTCGATTTGAATAACGCCGACGAAATCCAGGAGTACGTGTCCCACTCCTGGTATGACTATGACGGCGGCAAGAACAATGGCTTGCATCCCTACGATGGCGAGACCAACCTCAATTACAGCGGTCCCCAACCGCCCTATGAGCAGCTGGATGTGGAGCAGTCCTATTCCTGGCTGAAATCGCCGCGCTGGAAGGGGCATGCCATGGAGGTCGGACCACTGGCACGGGTACTGATGCTGTATGCCAGCGGTAACGCTCAGGCACAGGAACTGGTCAACATGACGCTGAGTACACTGGATGTCCCGGTAGACGCACTGTTCTCAACGCTGGGCCGCACCGCGGCACGTGGCCTGGAGACCAAGATCATCGGCGACATGATGCAGACCTGGTACAACAACCTGGTGGCCAATATCAAGGCCGGTGACACCAAGACCCATAATGAAACGCTCTGGGATCCCTCAACGTGGCCAAGGCAGGCCCGGGGTGTGGGGTTCATGGAGGCACCGCGTGGCGGACTGGCGCACTGGATCGTGATCGAAGACGGCATTATCAAGAATTACCAGGCGGTGGTGCCGAGCACCTGGAACGCCGGGCCGCGCGATCAGAACGGGCAGCCGGGTGCCTACGAGGCGGCCTTGCAGGATAATCACACCCTGCATGATGTAAAACAACCTATTGAGATTCTACGCACCATCCACAGTTTCGATCCCTGCATTGCCTGTGCGGTGCATGTCACCGACCCGGATGGCGAGGAATTGATCAAGGTGAAGGTGCGCTGAATTAAATCTGCTATTCAAAAACCTGTTATGCCTGCAGAGACGGGTGTACGTAAAGACAACGGAGTGCATGTTATGGGAACAAAAAATTTGCTGACGCTGTTGCTGGTGCCTTTTGTACTGTTGCTATCACCACTGGCATTTGCACATTCAGGAGGTGCCAGTATTGCCGGGTTGGCCGATGGTTTTATGCACCCGGTAACCGGACTGGATCATTTGCTGATTGCGATTGCAGCCGGATTCTGGGCGGCACGCAGCGGCAATCATGGTGTGCCGGATATTCTGTACTTCCTGTTGCTGCTGCTGGCTGGCATATTGCTGGGGAGCGTCAGCGTGCAGTTTCCGCAACTGCAGCTGGAAACGCTGCTGGTGCTTGCAGTCACAGTGATTTTTATTGCGCTGACAATTGCTGCGCCACACTATTTTGCCTACATATTTTTCGGTGGCTTTGCCGTCTATCACGGCATTGTGCACATGCTGGAGATGCCGGCAGCCGCGCCCGTCACGGGATATATCCCTGGCCTGATAATCTCAACCGCGATATTGATGATGGTCGGTCTTATCCTGCGCCAGGTGGTGGCAACACGCAAAGCGCATCAGCATTCACATTCACACACAAAGTCGTTATATTAATCAGCCTGTAACGGCGAGGTATAGAATATGGGAAACGATAAGTGCATTGATCTGCCAGTCACTGCAGAGTCCATCAAGGCCTCTCCGCTGGGCGGTGAGCTAAGTGATGAGCAATGCCTGCTGCTGGCAGAGGTATGTACGGCATGTGGCATCAAGGACCGGGGCTACCTGATAGAGGAAGGACAGCGGGACGATGCGCTGCATGTCCTGACCAAGGGCCATATGGAAGTGGTGGCGCGCACCGGCAAGGGTGATCCGGTGGGGCTGCAGATTATCAGGGAAGGTGACATGCTCGGTGAGCTGGGGTTTATCGATGGCGTGGAGCACTCGGCCAGTCTGCGCGCAATGGGAAACTGTGAGCTGATTCGACTGGAACGTACCAGTTTTGAAGGCCTGCTGGAGAAGGATCCGGATCTGGTCTACAAGGTGATGCGCGCCATTATTCGCACTGTGCACCGTATTTTGCGCAACATGAATATCCAGCAGGTGGAACTGACCAACTACATTGCCAAGCAGAACGGGCGCTACTAGCAGTAAAGGGACAGCGTCACACGTTTTCCGCATGACAGGGCGCGGGCACTGCAGGGTTTATCTGAAAGTCCGGTTGTGTCTTCGCATTACCAGGATAGACGCAACGGCGACAAGGAACAGGGTCCCTGAGACATAACCGGCAGTTGAATCAAAATACAGCATCACTACCACGCCTGTCACGAGGTAGAGGTAGGGCATTGCCTCGTAGAGCCAGTCAGGCTGGTACTTGATTAGCAGCTTCAGCAAGTTCAGAACTATATCCATCTGGGGGTTCCCCGAAAAAATACTTACAGTTCTGTTTTACGTTTTATGCGCAAAGCTTGCCATTGTACTGAGGTACAGGAGGGTCTATCGAGCAGCGGCTGGTAGTTTGGTATCCCGGGCCAATCGCCTGTTTATCCCCGGCGGGCCCTTTGTTGGCGTTGTTTTCGGTGAGTCATCTCTGACAATAATCCTGCT
>CAJQPV010000200.1 GCA_905480305.1 uncultured Gammaproteobacteria bacterium
TGCTCTACCACCGACATCCATGTCGGCGTCCCGGAGGGAGAGGGGACGAATTATTTAAACAGTTTGCCTGTTATTTAAGTTCAGTGACAAGATTGCCTCCTTTTCCTTTATGCCCGGCGCCTGACCGGGTACTCCGGGACAGGGAGAGAGCATATAATTCAGGCCTTTGCCTGAAAACCCTGGCTACCCAAGCGACGGAGAAGACAGCTGTTTGGACTTCGTCTATAGTACATCGCCCGGCCCGCACGCACCCGTGGAATCCATGGATAAAGATAGCGAATATAGTAACCAACTCAGCAACGAAACCAGCCCCTACCTGCTGCAGCATGCCCATAACCCGGTTGACTGGTACCCGTGGGGGGCTGCAGCACTCGACAAGGCGCGGCGCGAGAATAAACCCATCCTGTTGTCAGTCGGCTACTCCGCCTGCCACTGGTGCCACGTGATGGCACATGAGTCGTTCGAAGACCCCGAGACGGCCGGGCTAATGAACCGGCTGTTCGTCAACATCAAGGTGGACCGGGAAGAACGTCCCGATATCGACAAGATCTACCAGGCGTCGCACTCCCTGCTAACACGCCGCCCGGGCGGCTGGCCGCTGACCGTGTTCCTGACACCGGATGACAGAATTCCGTTTTTTGCCGGCACCTATTTTCCGGATGAGCCGCGCCACAACATGCCATCCTTCAGGGACCTGATGCAACGCGTGCACGATTTCCTGGCGAACAATGAGTCCGATATTCGCGAACAAAACAGCCGCCTGATCGAAGCGCTGGCCTCTATCAATGACAGCGAACCTGCGGACACCCTGACGCCACTGCCACTGGACAGCGCACGGCAGCAGCTGGAGAAAATTTTTGACGAACGCGATGGCGGTTTTGGTGAAGCACCCAAGTTCCCGCATCCAACCAACATTGAACGTCTGCTGCGACACTGGTCCGGCGCTCGCACCACTGCCGGCACAGCGGACAAACGCGCCTTGCATATGGCGGTCTTCACACTGGAAAAGATGGCACGTGGCGGCATCTTTGACCAGCTGGCCGGCGGCTTTTGCCGCTACTCGGTCGACAATCACTGGATGATTCCCCACTTCGAGAAAATGCTCTATGACAACGGGCCACTGCTGGCGCTGTATGCCGAGGCGCATGCGGCCACCGGCAATCCGCTGTTCAAACGCATTTGTGAACAGACCGCCGGCTGGGTCATGCGCGATATGCAAGCACCGCAAGGTGGCTACTATTCCAGTCTGGATGCTGACTCCGAAGGCATAGAAGGCAAGTATTATGTATGGACCCCGGCCGAGGTACAAAGCGTTGCAAGGGAAGATGATTACCGTATCTTTGCGCGACGCTTTGGCCTGGATCGCGCCGCCAACTTTGAAGGCAAGTGGAACCTGCACGTCTATTGCAGCACCGCCGAACTCGCTGCCGAATTTTCGCTAGACACACAGGAAATCGAACAGGCGATTCGCCGGGTCAGCTTAAAACTGCTGAAATTGCGCGAACAACGCATCCCGCCGGGACGCGACGACAAGATCCTCACCAGCTGGAATGGCCTGATGATACGCGGCATGGCAATTGCTGCGCGTCATCTTGATGAACCGTCCTGGGCCGAATCCGCCGAACGTGCACTCGACTTCATCCGCAATACGCTCTGGAGAGACGCTCGTCTGCTGGCAACGTACAAGGACGGCCGTGCCCGGCTGAATGCCTACCTGGATGATTATGTCTACCTCATCGACGGCATCCTTGAGTTACTGCAGGTACGCTGGCGCGACGCTGACCTGGACTTCGCCATTGAACTGGCCGAGGTCGTGCTGGCGCATTTCGCTGATGAGAACGGCGGGTTTTTCTTCACTTCTGATGATCATGAAGCCTTGATACAGCGCCCGAAACCCAACCATGACGATGCCACGCCCTCCGGTAACGGCATTGCTGCCAGGGTACTCGGCCGCCTCGGTCACCTGCTTGGTGATACGCGCTACCTGGCGGCTGCTGAGAACACGCTGAAGTCCATCTGGTCCGGCATCGAAAGCATGCCACATGGACATGCCAGCCTGCTGGTGGCCCTGGAAGAAACCCTGTATCCGGGCCAGACAGTCATAATCCGCGGCACACAACCGCTCATCAGCGACTGGCAAAAACAGGCCGCACAACCCTATGCACCGCGACGTTTCACGCTTACCATTCCGGCAACGGCACAGCAACTGCCCGGTGAACTGTCGACGCGTGAGGCACAGGGCGATGCCGTAGCCTATATATGTAAAGGCAACACTTGCGGTGCAGCGCTTACAGACAAGGAAACATTCACCCTTTCACTGACAAAAACCTGAACAGCGAGCAAGCCATGAGCGATACAACCAACGTCCTGCAAGTACCCGGCGCACAACTGGAATCCATCACGCAGTCTGATAATGAAATCAGCCTGCACTTCTCCCAGGTACAACTGTTACAGGAAATGGAAGGCACCATTGAAGACAGTCTGTGGACACAGGCCGTTAACCTGACCATCAGGGAGATTGAAACAGAAGGCGAATTACCGGAATGCCCCTGTATCATCAAGAGCGGCGATCTGGTCAACAACATATTCACCTACCGCGACCATGCCCCGCTTCCAATCGACTGGCGCGGCGAAGTGCGCTGCAGCTTCACGGTTGAGGGCACGGGTAGCAGCTTCACCATTGATGGTGAATCAATGCAACTTGAACAAATCGACCTGCCGCGTTATATCAAACACATCAAAAAATAACGACAGACCATCACCCGCAGGAGTGACATCATGGAAGAGATAGCGGTTACCTGGGGACACGCCATTAAAATCTGGTGGAGCCTGACATGGAGAATAGTACTATTTGGCGGACTGGCAGGGTTTGCACTCGGA
>CAJQPV010000201.1 GCA_905480305.1 uncultured Gammaproteobacteria bacterium
TGCTACCATTATGCCGCAGACCGGCAAACCTGCATTGCTAACAGACGATGTCGATGGAATTATCATTGCAGGAATTATGATTGACGCCGGGCCGGTGAATTCTCCTGTCCTTCTTCAGGTCGGTGAGCGGGAATCCGGGAATGATCATGCAATGGATCCAACCACAATACATGATGTGTATTGCAGAGTGGGTGGTCCTGCGGGCGCATCAGCTGATATTTGTGTAGAGATAAACAGCAGCAACGTTATCGCCGACCACTTCTGGTTGTGGCGTGCAGACCACGGGGTCGATGCAACCTGGGAAGATACTAAAGGTAAAAACGGCATTATTGTAAACGGCGATGATGTCACTATCTATGGATTGTTTAATGAACATTTTCAGGAGTATCAGACTCTCTGGAATGGAGAGCGGGGTGCGACCTATTTTTATCAGTGTGAGATTCCCTATGATCCACCGACACAGCAGCAGTGGATGAGTGGTAAAACACTTGGCTATGCCGGGTATAAAGTGGCCGGGGGCGTACAACAACACAAGGCATTTGGTCTGGGAATTTACAGCTTTTTCCATAACGAGATAATTCTTGAAAATGCTATTGAAACGCCGCAGGGAGACGCTATTGAAATCACCCATAGCGTTAACTTCAGCAGTCGTAAAGGCGGCATCAAACATCATTTAAATGGTGATGGTGTATCTACCTACAAGCAGCCTGCAGGCGCGCGTTTTTATAAATGGCCGGGCGAACAGAAATAAATGTGAAGGGTCAGTATTAATTGCCGGAACCATGCTATCCATATTAATTGCATAGCATGGTTCCGGGATGAGCTGTATCTGCAGTGCCGCTTATTCCTGCCAGCTTTCGTGTTTTACCCAGTCAACTTCCATCACCCATTCCCCCTCCATGGGTTTGTCGTTGATTTTGGCGAAATTTAAAATTGCGAACAGGGGCTCTGGAAACTGATCACCCATACCGGCATTGCGGTAGACTTCCACGCCGTTACGGCGGTAGACCAGGTCATTTTTCTGCCACTCAACCGAGTACTCGTGATATTCATCGAGTTTGGCTGCAAAGACCTTCATCATGGATTCCCAGTCGCCGCCACCGCAATGACCCTTGCTCACGATCATGCGAGCAGCATAATGGTCCGGGCCGCCATCGCTGTGATGTTCAAATATATCTATTTCGCCCGAACCCGTCATCGGCCAGCATACGGTCTCATCGGGTTCCTGCACTGGCGGTTCATTGTTTAGTGCACCCAGCAGCCACCAGGCCGGGAACATGCCATCCTGGCCGCTGCCCGATACTTTTAGACGGGCGGTCCATTTACCCTTGATAAACTCCTGGCGGTTTTTTGATGCGATACGACCGGCGATGTAACGGGTGTCCGGGTGTTTTTTGCCAAATTTGTCCTCGTTATCGCAGCTGCGCGGCTTGCCGATATTGACTACCTTGAGCTTGATAGTGCCGTCGCTTACCTCGCGCGTGCCGAATTCGTTGTCAGGCACATAGCACTGGTCTTCATCGTTGACCCAAAGCAACTGGTCTTGCCAGTTGTCCTTGTTAAAGCTGTCAAAGTTATCCAGGAAATCCACTTTCCAGCTGCCGGTATCTTTACTGAATGCGGCTGTTCCCGTGGATAAACCAACAAGCAAGGTGATGATCAATGTAGTGAATTTCATTTAAGCTCCAATGTCGGGTTGCATGAGTATTATTCTTCCGCTTGATGCCGGCTACAGCAAGCATAGACCATGCTTCTCGAGATAATCCAGCGAAAACCGTGGTTGTTTCACATCCCGCGGCTGGCATGGAGGTTGTGTGCGAATCAGTCTTTTACCAGCAGATGTTCGAGCTCTTCCAGTGAGCGTCCCTTGGTCTCGGGTATTACCCGCACCACGAAAACGAGGCCAATGACAGCGAAAATGCCGTAGATAAAGAAGGTAGCAGCGTTGCCGAGGTTTTGCAGCTCCCATGGAAAGACCAGCTGCACGCCAAAGCTGACCGCAGAATTTATCAAGCCGACAAACGAAATCGCGAGACCACGAAGCGTGTTCGGAAATAATTCAGAAAACAATACCCACATCACCGGTCCCAGCGATATCGCAAAGCTGGCAACAAACCCGAGTATGCCGATCAGGATGAGGGTCTGGTTCATGGAGATGGCAGCGCTGACCAGCTGTGATTCATATTGCTTGTAGTTGTCCTTGCCAATGGCGTCTGATAACGCGTTACGGAACTCGACGTCGCTATCGAACTGTACGTCGGTCAACGGTGCAACAAGTTGTCGTTCTATCTCCACGGGAAGCGTATCAAGCGCGCTTTGCTTCAGCGTGTAAGTCGCCGAACCGAATCCATAGGACAGGGTTAACATACACACGGCGATGCCGGCCAGACCAAAGCCCAGCAATGGCCGGCGACCGATCTTGTCGATCAGGGCCATGGCGGCAATCGTGAACACAAGGTTGACGATGCCGACCAGGATAGCCTGCATAAACGAGGCATCGGTGCCGATTCCCGACTGTTCAAAGATCATGGGAGCATAGAAAAATACCGAGTTGATTCCGGTGATCTGCTGCAGTATTGCCACAGAAATGCCAATCGTCATAACCAGCTTCATTGCCGGCTGAAACAGTTGCCTGATGGAACCGCGCTGTTGATTGGATTCTGCAGAAATGCTGTTATGTACTTCTGCAAGGTCAGCCCGTGCCTGCTCGGGCCCGCAAACTTTCTCCAGTATCTGCAGTGCCTCGTCTTCACGACCCCGCATGGCCAGCCAGCGCGGGCTTTCCGGGATCAAATATAACGCAAGGAAATACAGGATGGCCGGCAGCGTTTCGACACCGAGCATCCAGCGCCAGTTCCACTCACCAAGGCGCAGGCTCTCGGCCCAGGCGAGATCCCCTTGTCCGAGTTTCAGAATCAGGTAGTTGCTGAAAAAGGCTGCCGAAATACCAATGACAATGTTGAGCTGGTTGAATGAGACCATGCGACCGCGCAGTGCCGGCGGGGCGA
>CAJQPV010000202.1 GCA_905480305.1 uncultured Gammaproteobacteria bacterium
TTTTTTTGCATTTCTTGTTATCGAATCTGTTGTCGTTGTACTCGCCCCCCAGGACTCCCCGGGGCATACAGCGACTGTTTTTTTATTTAGTGGCTGAGCCTCCTCCGAGGAATTTATTCAGCCGTTTTCTGGTTCAGATAAAAACGATAATGCAATAGAACATCTACGTGATGACTGTACGCCTAGTCCAGCCTAAAAAGTAGCTAAATCGAAAACCCGGCAGTTCGGTATCAGAATCAACCGCATATGTCAGCTTGCCCACGCACTTATGGCATCAGCCGGTGTCTATTTTTTGTGCAGAACCCAGTATATGCCGGAACAGGCAACTATATATGTAGTATGTAGCCCCGGCTTGATTCCCACTGCATAAACTGGCCCAAGAGAACCCGCACAGCCGAACAATACTTACTGAAACCAACACCTCGTCATCCCGGCGCAGGCCGGGAGCGAGTCGTTCCGAGCAGGGTTATTCTTCCTGGATCCCGGCCTGCGCCGGGATGACAATACGACTAAAGTTAACTGCCATTCCCCGCACACGCTGCATCATCACGCACCAACAACACAGAAAAGACTCACACTAATACAATAGCCGCCGCATAATGGTTTTCTGATTTTCCGGGGGACAGAAAGGCATGGATAAAAGAATCACAACAAGAGGCATCAGGGCCGGCAGCCTGTTCAAAATCCTGTTCATTGGACATGCCTTTTCTTTTGGATTGCTGGTTGTTCTTATGGGGGTGTTCAGTTTCTTCGGTTATGAAACTGTCATCTTGCAAGGTAACCCGGTATTCGGTGTGACCGGCCTGGTGTCCGGCGTTTTCTCGGCAGCGATTTTCGCCCTGTTATTCTCCTTCTTTAACTGGCTTTTTATTCTCACCGGCAATTGGCTGTATACCCGCTTCCGGCCTTACGACATCACCATAAACGCAGTCGATAACCTGGATGAAAAATAAGACCCGCTCACTGCAAAGACAAACGGTAACTGCGTTGCGCACCGAACAAACTGGCAGACGCTGTTCGACATTGGTAACTGCCGCGCTCCATGCGCGGGTCATCCTGCTGAGCAGCCATGTGACGCGCCCAGCTGCGACACTCCGCAAGACTACCCGGATCTGAAGTGATCTCATTGACCGAAGGACTGCGCTTGTCCGGGAGATAGACCAGATCAATTTCTTCCCAGGGCGCAGGACCAGCAGCGTAGAACAGGTTCGCAACATGGGTTAACGGCTCACCCAATACAAACCAGACCAGCAGGACTACAGCGACCAGCTGCAGCAAGGTGAAACGAATTGAAAAGTTTGCCGAAAACTGCGCCACTACAGGAGGCCAAAGACACGGTTACGCATCCGGGATATCGAACCAGCCACAAACTGCACCCCAACCGCTACTGCAGCATGGCGTTTATGCTGTTGAGATCACCCTCTTCAACGATACCGGCGGCCTGCTTCAATCGCAGTGTATTCAGCAGATAGGCATAACGCGATCGGGCGTGGTCCCTTCTCGCCCGCAGCAGTTCACGCTGCGAATCGAGCACATCGACAATGGTGCGCGTACCCACTTCATAGCCCGCCTCGGACGCACCCAGTGCCTTCTCGCTTGACATGATCGCCTGATGCAAGGCTTTTACCTTGCTGATCTCGACAACAACCCCGCTGTAACTGTCGCGTACCTGATTCTCAACATCGCGATGTGACTCCAGCTGGTCTTCCCTGGTCTGTGCGTACTGGTAACTCGCCTGCCGTGTGCGCGATGAAATCAGGCCGCCCTGATAAAGCGGTATGTTCAGCTGCAGGCCAATCGCAGCGTCATTACGCTCAATAGGGATCCCCAGGCCACCGAAGTCATTATCGCGGTATTGGTATTCAGCGATCAGGTCCAGAGACGGGTAATGGCCGGAACGTTGTACCTCGATTTCTTTCCTGGCCGCACCGCTCGCCGCCGTTGCTGCCAGCAGTGAGGGATTCTGCTCCAGCGCCACTTCAAGCCATTTTTCCGGGCTCGGCGGATCAGGCATTATCAGCGGTATTTCAGGCTGCAGCACCTTGACGTTCAGCGGCATAGCGCCGGTCAATTTGCGCACTGCCTCACGGGCATCTTCCAGCAATTTCTCTGCGTTGAGCTGTTCACTCACCGCCAGGTCGTGACGGGCCTGCGCCTCGTATACGTCAGTCTCTGCGGCCAAACCGACCTCATAACGCTGTGTTGCCTCTTCCAGGGTTACAGCTATGGCCTCCTTGTCTGCAATGACAAACTCCAGATTGTCCATGGCCGCCAGCACCTGGAAATAATTCGTCGTCGCACGCAGAATCAGGTCCTGTTGTGCAACGGCATAGGTCGCCTCCGCCTGCGCTGCCTGAAGATCGGCCCGCTTCAGCTGTACAAAACGTTCACGCTGGTAAACAGCCTGACGCAGTTCAACCGAATAGGTCTCGTTGGTGGCATAACTGGTATTTTCGTTACTGCTACGCGGGTCAAAACGATCGCGGGAAACATCGGCATTAACATCGATGGTAGGCAGCAATACCGCCTTGCTCTGGGGAATGACCTCCAGTGCCGCGTCACGCTGTGCCGCGGCCGCACTGATAACGGGGTCCGAGGCAAGCGCCAAACCATAGACAGACGACAGGTCGTCAGCCCGTGCAGTACTAATCAATGCCTGCATTACCAGCCCGCATATAACAAATGCAGCCCTGATAGAGTGCGTGGTGAGCCGGCTATTATTTATTTCAGTCATATCTCAAGTATTCCCTGTTGATATCTTTATGCATCACCCTGCTCCGGCAGCCATGGCATAAGGCCCGGCCGGAACCTATGTATTACCTCTAACGTGAGAGCAGCTCAGGGGACAACGGAATCAGCGTACAGAACAATCACTCTGGATCAGCCATTATTGTTTTTATCACGGCTACATCGTACTCCCGTCACAATCTGCAAGATTACGTGGTCAGCCCTGCACAGGCAAGTCAGTACGTCAGTCCGATTGAGACTGCTGACGGCCAATCGGCAACAACTTCAGAACCAGAATAAGCAGTGGTGTCCCGTGCAGGCACAGGTCAAAAATATCCACCGGCCTGACCAGCGTGCCATCAACCAGCATTTTAAGTTTTTCCCAAAGATGCGGCTCCGGTGAAAACGGTGCCAGCGCAAGAAAGATTGCCAGTGGTGTAATAACAATATAGGGAATTTTGTCGAGCCATTTCATTACGGTTGACCTCTGTTCAGCGCTGCACATTTTAACGGCCAGTACCCGAAACATACAGCAACCGGATTGTGACGTCCCTTCCCCACTTATCCACAGGGTTTTCAGGAATGCTACATAGCACAGACTGCGATCGGCAAGGCTCGCGGCGCTGACTGTTCGGAAACAGAATGGCAGCTGAAATTACTGCGCACATCTTATGATGAACACCCGGATATGGCACACTACGCCGCTCTACCACCGGACCGGGCCAGCGACATCCAGGTCAGCTGCTCTTCATAATCATTGGTAATTGTTACATGCGATTGTTTTTTAAATATTTTTTCAAGACCGCGCAGTATATTATCGGCCCGATCATGCTGCTCTGGGACACGCTCACCTCACCCCGCGGCGTTGTCCGTGACCCGGCAGTACAGCAGCAGATCGACGCCAGCACTGCCAAGCTGGTGCTGTATGAATTCAGGATGTGTCCCTTTTGCATCAAGGCCAGGCGCGCCATCAAGCGCCTGTCACTCAACATAGAAACCCGCGATGCCATGCGCCAGGAAACCAGCCGCCAGGAACTGCTGGCCGGCGGCGGCACTGTAAAGGTTCCCTGCCTCAAAATTACCGACGATGCCGGCAACACCAGCTGGATGTATGAGTCCGCCGACATCATTGCCTATTTGCAGGGGCGCTTTGCGTAATTGCTGCTGACGGCTACGCTGCGCTTTACCCCTCCTGCCAGTACAAAACTATTCCCATGGCGACCAAGGCAACGATCTTCAAGGCCGATCTGCAGATCGTTGACATGGATCGCAACTACTACCAGGAGCATGCGCTCACCCTCGCGCGCCACCCGTCGGAAACCGACGAGCGCATGATGCTGCGGCTGCTGGCCTTTGCACACAACGCCAGCGACACACTGGCGTTCACACGCGGGCTCTCCAGCAGCGATGAACCGGATCTCTGGCAAAAGGACCTGACCGGCGCTATCGAGCGCTGGATTGAGCTGGGCCAACCGGATGAAAAACGCCTCCGCAAGGCCTGCGGACGGTCACAACAGGTACTGGTCTATTGCTACAGTGGCAACAGCGCCGGCATCTGGTGGCA
Organism: uncultured Gammaproteobacteria bacterium; assembly: GCA_905480305.1. GTDB lineage: Bacteria > Pseudomonadota > Gammaproteobacteria > UBA9214 > UBA9214 > UBA9214. The sequence continues at coordinate 4,292 of CAJQPV010000202.1, forward strand.
ACAGAACAGCGCTGCGCTGGTGAACATCAAAAACCTGGCCGTCCTGAATATTCCGGCAGAAAAAAGCAAGGCGCTGGCACAACTGGCACAGCGCAATATGCAACTGCAGGCAACCATCCAGGATGGCGACATGTGGATAGCTGACAGCGAATCAAACGTGGAAGTCACACCCGGGATCTGGCAGTAACTACGAATATAAAGGGCATGATCCACTGCTGTCCCACTTACCCCCTCTCCCTCCGGGACGCCGACATGGATTTCGGTGGTAGAGCTATGCATGGAGCAGTTGCCGAGAGGGTTGGGGCGACGGGATAAAATAAAAGCTACAGCCTGTATTTATACCCCCTCTCCCTGGCCCTCTCCCGCAGGGAGAGGGAATAATCTGTTTGTAATGTTGTAGCTGGCATTCATATCCATACATAGTTCAACATCATAAAACCACTGAAACAGTGGCATACAACGTACATTCTTATTTATGTAAGTGGGACAGCAGTGGCTATGATCCTCTTGCTTGCCACGGGTTCATCCCCGATACAACTTCGGCCTGTATTCGACGCTAACTATATCTGCAACAGACCCTCAGGATTCGAACTCAAACATTTTGTTGTATTCACTGGCATCGAAAAAAACTTCAATGGCAACTATTTTTCCATTCGCCACAGCGGTCAACTGCACTACAGGCACCTCCTTAAGGGTCTCCATGGTGGTTCTGAACCTGAGAATAGTGCAGACATCATCGCCGTCAACAAAGGTTCTGACACGCTCGATCTTCTCAAGAATAGGACCCACCCTGGAAATAATAAGGATGTAATCATCCGCATTGTCGGCTTTGGACACCGGACTGCGATAGGAAAACCCGGTATCAGACAGAAACGTACGCAGCCGTTCAAAATCCCTGCCTTCCAGGGCATCCAGATAGGCACTAACAATCTTCTCGGCCGCAGACTCGCTCATATATCCCAGTTTAGCGCTATATCATCGATTTCACGATAACCGCATGGCATCCAGCCATAATCACCACAGGATTTTTCTGTCCGGATACTCTAAAATATCGCTCCTTTTCGTCACAGCTGGATAATCGCGTGAGCAATTTCGTACCCGGACAACGCTGGGTTAATTATGCCGAGCTGCAGATGGGACTCGGCACCGTACTGACGGTCGAGTTGCGCACTGTCACGCTGGTATTCATGGCAACCGGCGAAACCCGCACCTATTCCAAGCAAACCGCCCCGCTAACACGCGTCATTTTCTCAGACGGCGATACCGTACGCAGCCATGAAGGCTGGTCACTCAAGGTAGAACAGGTCGATGAACAGGATGGCCTGCTGACCTATTTTGGAAACAGCGAAGACCAGCAGCATACCGAGCTGCCCGAAGGCCAGCTCGACAGTCACCTGAAGCTCAATCGCCCGGCGGAACGGCTGTTCACCGGGCAGGTTGATAATGACCGCTGGTTTGAACTGCGCTACCAGACCCTGCAACAGGTCAACCGTCTTGCACATTCCGACCTGCGCGGACTGACCGGCGGGCGCACTGCCCTGATTCCACATCAGCTGTACATTGCTCACGAGGTAGCCAGTCGTTACGCGCCACGGGTATTACTCGCCGACGAAGTCGGGCTCGGCAAGACCATTGAAGCCGGCCTGATCCTGCACCAGCAACTACTGACCGAGCGGGCCAAACGTATCCTCATTGTCGTCCCGGAAACCCTGCTGCACCAGTGGCTGGTTGAGATGCTGCGACGTTTCAACCTTGCCTTCAGCGTATTTGATGAAGAACGCTGCCTGGGTATTACAGAAAGCACCGGGCAACTGAACCCGTTTCACGCCGAACAACAGGTGCTGTGCACACTGGAATTTCTGGCTGAACATCCCGAACGTCACCAGCAGGCTGTTGCCGGCGACTGGGACCTGCTGGTAGTCGACGAAGCACACCATCTGCAGTGGTCACCCGTACAAGCCAGTCCTGAATACCTGCTCATTGAAGCGCTGGCACGGGAAACGCGTGGTGTTCTGCTACTCACCGCCACACCCGAGCAACTCGGCAAGGAAAGTCACTTTGCACGCCTGCGCTTGCTCGACCCGGACCGCTTCCACAACTTTGACAGCTTCCTCGAAGAAGAAAAATCCTATGAACCGGTTGCAGCTGCCGTTGAATTACTGCTTGAAGAGCAGCCCCTGACTGACGAAGACAACAAACAGCTGCTTGCCTTGCTGGACACCAGTGAAGATAGCCGGCTACTTTCTGCTTTACAAAACCCGGGCACGGACAGCAGCGAGAAATCAGCCGCGCGCACCCAACTGGTTGAGCAATTGCTCGACCGGCATGGTACCGGCCGGGTGTTGTTCAGGAACACGCGTACTGCGGTAAAAGGCTTTCCTGACCGGCAACTGCACAGTTATCCGCTGCCATTACCGGCTGCCTATGCCGAGATGCTTGAACACGCACAGGCCGATACTGCCACCGGGTCGAGGCTGTTGCTGTGCCCGGAATTACTCTATCAGTCTGCAACTGCTGCCACTGACAGCCACTGGACAAAATTCGATCCGCGGGTGCCCTGGCTGGTTGATCAACTCAGAGAATTACGCCCCGCCAAGGTGCTGGTTATTACCGCCAGTGCCGAAACCGCCATGGATCTCGCCGAGTGGATACACAGCAGGCAAGGCATACATGCCGCCGTGTTTCACGAGGGACTGAGCATTATTGAGCGTGACCGCTCCGCGGCCTACTTTGCCGACAGGGAATACGGCACACAGGTACTGATCTGTTCTGAAATTGGCAGCGAGGGTCGTAATTTCCAGTTTGCGCATCATCTGATTCTGTTTGACCTGCCACTGAATCCCGACTTGCTGGAACAACGCATCGGCCGCCTCGACCGGATCGGGCAAACCGAAACCATCCGCATCCATGTTCCCTGGCTGCAACATTCTGCACAGGCCGTCATGCAACAGTGGTACCAGCAGGGGCTCGGCGCCTTTGAACACATCTGTCCGGCCGGACAAACCGTGTATACGGCCGTAGAGACACAATTACTGAAGGCCATCCGGGCACCGGAGCAGACGGCTGCACTGGTCGAAACCAGCCGCGAACTGAACCAGTCACTCAATGATGCCCTGCATCGCGGTCGTGATCGCTTGCTGGAATACAGCTCCTGCCGCCCGGCGGCGGCGCGCAAGCTCAAGCAGCGCGCGCAACAGATAGACCAGGATCAGCACCTGTTCAGCTACCTGGAGCAGGTTTGTGACTGCTATGACATCGACATGGAACCCCACTCCACCGGCAGCTATATTCTGCAACCCGGCGAACACATGCACATGGGCAGCTTTCCCGGTCTGCGTGACGAGGGTATGACGTTTACCTGCGAACGTGATATCGCACTGGCCAATGAGGATCAGGAATTTATCAGCTGGGAACACCCGCTGTTAACCGGTGCCATCGACATGGTCCTGAGTAACGAGACAGGCAACTGTGCCATGTCGACCATCAGCAACGCAGCCGTCAAGCCCGGCACGCTGCTGCTGGAATGCCTGTATGTACTGGACAGTGTTTCCAGCGATGTACTGCAAACCAGCCGTTACCTGCCAACCGGCACAATCCGCATAGTCACAGACCAACATGGCAAAGACCTCGGCAATTCTCTGTCGCACGAACTGATCAGCTCTCTCAGGGAAACCATAAAGAGCGACACCGCGGTGAGAATTATTCGTGGTTATACTGATTTACTGCGCAACATGATCGATAGCAGCGAAGCACTTGCCAACAAGCAGACACCGGCCTTACTGGCGGCGGCACGTAAACAGGCACAGCAGATGCTGGGAAGAGAGATTGAGCGTCTTGCCGCACTGGCGCAGGTCAATCCCAATGTGCGCGCTGAGGAAACCGGGTTCCTGGAACTGCAGCAGGAAGCGGTAATGACCGCACTGGACTCGGCGACCTTGCGCCTTGAAGCATTACGCGTACTGGTTGCAACCTGAGATAGCGGCTAGGGAGCAGCTGCCGGACGCACACATCCTTCCAGGTAGGTAACCACTGCAGACAAACGATCATTATCCACGATCAGCAAGTGCGGCACGCCACCCAGGGCCTTGTGCTCAACCCGTAACCAGTGCCGCATAGCCACACCGTCGCCATTTGTTTTGGCATACAGGGCACGGTAAAAACGCAGCAGCAACAGCGCCTGTTCCCAGGCCACGGTTCCCGGCTCAAGCAAACGTTGCGCGGCAGCCAACTCGCCGATATCAGCGCATTTCAGGTGCAAAACCCGCGCCAGCTCCGCCTGGTAAAGATCCAGCAGCGCAATAATCTGCAGCACTGACCGGGTCAGGCCGCGCGCATCATCAGTTGCTGTTGTTATCTCAAAAACCATAGCCCTGATTCTCTCATCAAGATCACTGAATTCCATCTATATTTTTGAATCATATATTACGATTCCAACGGGATTTTAACGTCTATACTTAACAATAGAAGACATCTGCAACCAGTATTACGGCGCATGCCGTCTTGGGAACTAAAAGGAGAGCACCATGTTTTTAAAACACAAGAGCAATGATGATCTTGTTGAGATTCTGACTATTAAAGACCTGTTTGACCCGTTCTGCAGCAGTCTGATCGGCCGCTACCAGCGTGGAGAGGAACCGCAGGATCCTGAAACCTTCAACAAGAGTGATCTTGTCTTTCCTTCCAGGGAAGCACTACCGCGTTGCTGGGTTGACGCTCATTACCGGGACGATGAGTTACAGCGGTAGGCGCGCAACACGGCACACGACTGTCATCTGCCGATTGTAAAAGGGTCGTCGGCTGATGCGTGTCGGCATGCATGCTGCTCAGATATAACCCTCGGCAAAGACCGCTATACCGCTGCAGGTATAAAGTGCGTAATACAAATCCCCCCTATCGTCCAGGTCTTGTTCAGCTGAGGTATACATTGATTTGACCCCGTAAGCATCTCCCCTGTCAGCAACCAAATAAGGATAACCATCCAGGTACAC
>CAJQPV010000203.1 GCA_905480305.1 uncultured Gammaproteobacteria bacterium
TACTGGGTAAGCGGACAGCAATGAGTACAGCATGAATATTCTGCTCAGCAATGATGATGGTTACCAGGCTCCGGGCCTGCAGGCGCTGGCGAGCGAGCTGGCGGCTATCGCGGACATCCACGTGGTCGCGCCGGATCGTGATCGTAGTGGTGCCAGTAATTCGTTGACGCTGGACAGCCCGATTCGGGCACGGCAGGCTGACAACGGCTTTACCTACGTCGACGGCACGCCCACGGACTGCGTGCATCTCGCCATTACCGGCCTGCTGGAGTGTGAGCCGGACATGGTGGTGTCCGGTATCAATTCGGGTGCCAATATGGGTGATGATGTGCTCTATTCAGGCACGGTGGCTGCCGCCATGGAGGGGCGTTTTCTGGGATACCCGGCAATCGCGGTTTCCATGGCGACCGGCGGCGAGCGTCCACAGCACTATGCCACCGCGGCACGCGTAACCCTGGAGCTGGTGCAGCGGGTTATTGCCGGCAGCCTGCCGGCTGATACCATACTGAATGTGAACGTGCCTGATTTACCCTGGGAGCAGATCCAGGGCATGCAGGCAACCCGGCTGGGACATCGTCACAAGTCCGAACCGGTGGTGCAAGACCATGATCCGCGCGGCCGGCCGGTGTACTGGGTTGGCCCGGTGGGTCCCGAGCAGGATGCCGGTCCGGGGACCGATTTTCACGCGGTTCGCAGCGGCTACGTGTCCATCACTCCGCTGGACGTTGACCTGACTCGTTATGACGCCATCAACGGCATTGCCAGCTGGCTGGCAGAATAACAAATACAATGGATGCATACTCTTGATAGCAGAAAATCGCGGTATCGGCATGACCTCACAGCGCACCCGCGACCGGCTGGTGGTGCGTTTGCGTGAAGAGGGTATCAGCAATGAAGCCGTGCTCGATGTCATTCGCAACACGCCGCGACATCTGTTTGTTGATGAGGCGCTGGCGAGCCGTGCCTATGAAGACACGGCCCTGCCGATTGGCTACAACCAGACGATTTCACAACCCTATATTGTCGCGGCGATGACCGACCTGATTATTCAGGGTAATCCGCAGAAAGTGCTGGAGATCGGTACCGGTTCCGGCTACCAGGCAGCGGTACTGGCACCACTGGTGCCAAAAATCTACACTGTTGAACGAATCAAGCCGCTGGCCGAGCAGGCGCGTCAGCGTTTTCGCAAGCTGGGGCTGCGTAATATCCGCGCCAGTTACTCCGACGGCACGGAAGGCCTGCCGGAGTTTGCCCCCTATGACGCCATCATTACCACCGCCGCCGCAGAAAAAATTCCCCAGGCGCTGCTGGAACAACTGTCACCGGAGGGTGGGCGGCTGGTGATTCCGGTGGGTGGTCCTGCGCGGCAGACGCTGACGCTGGTTACCCGTACTGGCGATACCTTTGAGAAGACCGGCCTTGATCCGGTGATCTTTGTTCCGCTGCTGACCGGTCAGGCCTGATGCAGCTGTTCACTCCCCTGTACGACAAGTGCATGGCCTGGGCGCGTCACCGCCATGCGGTGTGGTATTTGTCCGGGTTGAGTTTTGCCGAGTCTTCATTTTTCCCGGTGCCGCCGGATGTGATGCTGGCGCCAATGAGCATGGCGCAACCAAAACGTGCCTGGCGCTACGCCGCCATTACCACGCTGGCCTCGGTACTGGGTGGGCTGCTGGGCTATTTTATCGGTTTCTTTGCCTTCGACCAGATTCAGCCATGGTTGCAGGAAAGCCACTACTGGGACAAATACCTGCATGCCCGCAACTGGTTTGAGGAATGGGGCTTCTGGGCGATACTGGTGGCCGGGTTCTCGCCCATTCCCTACAAGGTGTTCACTATCGCGGCCGGTACGCTGAGTATGAATCTGCCGTTGTTTGTTGCCGGCTCCATACTGGGGCGCGGCGGCCGGTTTTTCCTGGTAGCCGGGTTGATGGCCCTGGGCGGCCCGGGAATGGAAAAAAAATTACGACTCTATGTTGAACGTCTTGGCTGGCTTGTGATCTTATTGGCTGTTGTTGCCTTTATCTATTTCCGGGGTTGATGCGCTACCGTTATTTAATAATAGCTGTTTGTCTGCTGCTGCTGAGCGCCTGCGGTTCACAGTCTGCGCGTGCCCCGATTGACGCGCGTAACAACCAGTCGACAGCCGGTAAATCCTCAGTACCTCGTGCGACGGCTAAAAAATCCAGCGGTGACTACACAGTCGTGGAGCGGGGTGACACCCTGTATTCGATTGCCTGGGCGCACGGGATCGGATACCACCAACTCGCCAGCCTCAATGGTATTCGTGCGCCATACACTATTTATAGCGGACAGCGCTTGCGGGTGCGACCTGCTGCGCGCAGCAACGGCGTGACCGTTGCACCGTTACGACAAGGCAAACCGGTAGTTGCTTCCACACCGGTTGCTGCCCCGGCTGCAAAACCGCTGGCTCGTCAGGCGAGCACACCGGCGCCCAAACCAGCAACAAAGCCGGCGTCTGCCGCAGCCAGTAACAAGCCGTTTAACGGTCCCTGGATCTGGCCCACGCGGGGCCGGGTGTTGAGTAAATTCCAGTCAAATGCCAGTGGCAAGCGCGGTATCGAGATAGGCGGGCATGCAGATCAGCCGGTCAATGCGGCCGGAAATGGTACGGTTGTCTATGCCGGGAGTGGACTTGTTGGCTATGGCAGGCTTATTATCGTAAAACACAGCGAGAATTTGCTCAGTGCCTACGGGCATAACAGCAAGCTACTCGTTGCGGAAGGTGAATACGTCTCAGCAGGACAAATGATTGCAAAAATGGGGAGTAGCGGTACCAGCCGCAATGAGCTGTACTTTGAAATCCGCAAGGATGGCAAACCGGTAGATCCCCTGAAGTACCTGCCCCGGCAGTAATGAGCTAAATCATCTTCACCAGCACCTTGCCTGTTAGCGTGGCAGGTTAAGTAACAACGAATGGCGGGGATGCCATGGCAAGACGCAAGGGACCCGACAAGAGTAACTCTGCAGGTCAGCCTGACAAGCAACAGGTGCCAGCCAGGGGCAAGGTCGAGCCCGGCTATGGCAAGATTCGTTCAAATGCTGCAGAAAGTCACGATCCAACCCGACTGTACCTCAACGAAATTGGTGCTTCACCACTGCTGACCGCAGAGGAAGAGGTCAAGTTTTCACGTCTTGCACAGCAGGGTGACGAGGCGGCCCGCAAGCGCATGATCGAGAGTAATCTGCGTCTGGTAGTAAAAATTGCCCGGCGCTATATGAATCGTGGGCTGGCTTTCCTGGACCTGATTGAAGAGGGCAACCTTGGCCTGATCCGGGCAGTTGAAAAATTTGATCCGGAACTCGGTTTTCGTTTCTCAACCTATGGCACCTGGTGGATTCGGCAAACCATTGAACGTGCCATCATGAACCAGACGCGCACCATCCGCTTGCCGATTCATGTCGTCAAGGAAATCAACGTCTATCTCCGCGCCGCGCGCAACCTTGCGCAGACACTGGACCACGAGCCATCCGCAGAGGAGATTGCGCTGCTGTTGAACAAACCGATTGCCGATGTCGAACGCATGCTTGGACTGAATGAGCGCACCGCCTCGACAGACAGCAGCGTTATGAGTGACTCCGGAAAAACCTTGCTTGATACCATCCCGGATAGTGCGGTCAAGGATCCCACAGAAACGCTGCAGGAAGAGAGTATTCATTCTAATCTCGAGGACTGCCTGTCACAGCTCAGCGACAAGCAACGCGAGGTTGTAGAGCGTCGCTTCGGCCTGCATGGTTATGCAGTCTCAACGCTGGAAGAGGTTGGCAAGGAAATCGGCGTGACGCGCGAGCGAGTCCGGCAAATCCAGATGGATGCGTTGAAAAAACTCAAACGCATCCTTGAGCAGGATGGGTTCTCGGTCGAGGCCTTGTTAAAATAACACTACCACCACGATTGTTTATCAATCTGTAGGAGCGGACCGTGTCCGCGATGGGGTTAACCAGGTCCGTCCATCAACAGTCCTGCAACCACCCGGCGGTCTTCACCCAGCAGGATATTGAAAGTTCGGCAGGCCGCGTCGTGGGCCATCACTTCCACACCGATACCCCGTGTTTGCAGGCCGGCAATGACCGGCGCTGCGGGAAATTGCAGCCGTTTGCCGGTACCGATAATGACAACCTCGGGGTTGAAGCCGGCAATGATTTCGCAATGTTCCGCTGTCAGTTCATCGATATGCGCCGGTTCCCAGAGCTGAATGACATCCGCTGTAATGATGACGCTGCGGTCAATAATCTTCTCATTCACCGAGATTTCTCCATCGCTATAGGCACGGATACTGTTGCTGGCAAATGAGTCCTGGGAAAAACGCATAGCGGAAAGATACGCAGCCGGGGCGAGCCTGACAAGATCAGACCGGCATCGAGCGGCGACCCGAATTGCCGGGTATCCGGCCGCTGCGGGCTTCACTGCCTCTGAAGAAGTTTGGCAGGTCTGGGGAATTGCTGTAATCTCTTCATATTAAACGAAATACCCGGTTACCACTGTGATAGAAGAATTTGCCCGCATCAAACGGCTACCCCCGTATGTTTTCAACATTGTCAATGAGTTGAAGGCAGCGGCACGGGCGCGAGGTGAGGATATTATTGATTTTGGCATGGGCAACCCGGATCAGCCGACGCCACCGCACATCGTCGACAAGCTGATCGAGGCGGCTCAGCGCGGTGATACCCACCGTTATTCGCTGTCACGCGGTATCCCGAGGTTACGCAAGGCGATCTGTGACTGGTACAAGCGCCGCTATGACGTCGACCTGGATCCGGAAAAAAATGCTATTGTCACGATCGGTTCCAAGGAAGGCCTGGCGCATCTGGCGCTGGCAACCGTGGGGCCGGGTGATGCCGTGCTGGTACCGAACCCGGCCTATCCGATACATCCCTACGGCTTCGCTATTGCAGGTGCCGATATCCGGCATGTGCCGTTGCGTCCGGATGTGGATTTTTTTGCCGAACTGGAAAAGGCCATCAAGGATTCCTGGCCAAAACCGAAAATGCTGGTGCTGAATTTTCCGGGCAATCCGACCACACAGTGTGTGGAACTGGAATTTTTTGAAAAGGTCGTGGCAATTGCACGCGAGCACGAAATCTGGGTTATCCAGGATCTGGCCTATGCGGACCTGGTGTTCGACGGTTACAAGGCGCCGTCTATCCTGCAGGTCGAAGGTGCCATGGACATCGCGGTGGAATTTTTCTCGTTGTCGAAAAGTTACAACATGCCGGGCTGGCGGGTCGGCTTTATGTGCGGCAATGAAACGCTGGTTGCGGCGCTGACACGTATGAAGTCCTACCTGGACTATGGCATGTTCACACCCATCCAGGTGGCGGCCATTGCTGCGCTGGAAGGTCCGCAGGATTGCGTCGCAGATATTGCCAACATGTATCGGGAACGGCGTGATGTTCTGTGTGACGGTCTGCATTCCATAAGCTGGCCGGTGGATGTTCCCAAGGCAACCATGTTTGTCTGGGCAAAAATACCGGAACCCTATCAGAAAATGGGTTCCCTGGAATTTTCCAAAAAGCTGTTAAGTGATGCCAAGGTTGCTGTTTCACCCGGCGTGGGTTTTGGCGAGTACGGTGATGATTATGTCAGGTTCGGCCTGATCGAGAATCCACACCGTACCCGGCAGGCGATTCGTTGTATCCGGGAGATGTTTAACAGGGATCTGGGGCAAAAAGTCTCGGGAGGGTAATTCATTTGAATCCGGTCAAGGTTGGCCTGCTGGGCCTCGGCACAGTGGGTGGTGGTACGTTTAACGTTTTAAGCCGCAATGCAGATGAAATCAGCCGGCGTGCCGGTCGTGGCATCGTCGTCAGTCATGCAGCAGCGCGTGAATATGATGCAGGCGGTTTGCCGGGGATTGACGGCATCGATGTCGGTGATGATGCCTTTGCACTGGTGCAGAATCCCGATGTCGATATCATCGTTGAATTGATTGGCGGTTACGAGCCGGCGCGCGAACTGGTGCTGCAAGCCATCGCCAATGGCAAGCACGTGGTCACAGCCAACAAGGCGCTGATTGCCATGCACGGCAACGAGATTTTTGCTGCGGCACAGGACAAGGGTGTCATGGTGGCTTTTGAAGCGGCGGTCGCCGGTGGTATCCCGATCATCAAGGCCCTGCGTGAGGGGCTTTCAGCCAATCGAATCGAGTGGCTCACCGGTATTATCAACGGCACCGGCAACTTTATCCTCACCGAGATGCGCGACAAGGGACGTGACTTTTCCGATGTGCTGAAAGAGGCGCAGGCACTGGGTTATGCCGAGGCCGACCCCACCTTCGATGTTGAGGGTATAGACGCAGCGCACAAGCTCACCATACTGGCATCCATCGCTTTCGGTATCCCGTTGCAGTTCGACAAGGTTTACACGGAGGGTATCAGCCGTATTACCCGCGAGGATGTGACCTATGCCGAGGCATTCGGTTATCGCATCAAGCACCTGGGTTACACACGGCGCACGCAGCAGGGAATCGAAATGCGTGTGCATCCCACACTGATTCCGGAACGCCGCCTGATTGCCAATGTTGATGGCGTTATGAACGCGGTACTGGTGAATGCCGATGCAGTTGGTCCGACCTTGTATTACGGTGCCGGCGCCGGTTCGGAGCCGACGGCCTCGGCCGTGGTAGCAGATATCGTGGATATCGTGCGCACCTTGAGTTGTGATCCGGGTAACCGGGTACCCCATCTCGCTTTTCAGCCTGATGCCATTACTGATATCCCGGTGCTGGCCATGGATGACGTTGAAACAGCGTACTACCTGCGCATGCAGGTGTCTGACAAGCCGGGCGTGATGGCTGAAGTGGCCAGTATTCTCGGTGA
>CAJQPV010000204.1 GCA_905480305.1 uncultured Gammaproteobacteria bacterium
GATTCTGCAACCCGATGGCGTTCAACATGCCGCCTGGTGTTTCGGCAATCCGGTGCGGCCGGTTGCCGAGACGCGGCTTCAGCGTTGTACCCTTCAGGCAAACTGCGCCGACATCCCGGTTGGAAAAGCCCTCCACGCGTGTATATTCTTCACCGAATCCCACGCAACCTGACAGTAGTACCAGCGGCGTGGAAAATGGCATGCCACAGTAATCCATCCTGAGTTTTTTTTGCTCGGTATCAGTCATAAGCGTCAGCAAGGAACAGAAAATGTTTCACGTTGTGCTCTACCAGCCGGAAATCCCCCCGAACACCGGCAATATCATACGCCTTTGTGCCAATACCGGCAGTGACTTGCACCTGATTCATCCACTGGGTTTTGTCCTCGATGATAAAAAATTACGCCGCGCCGGGCTCGATTACCGTGAATGGGCGGCCGTGCGTGAACATGTTTCACTGGATGCCTTTCGCAAGGACGTAAACCCGGCCCGTTTGTGGGGTGTGTCGACCCGGGGAACAACGGTTTACGCAGCGGCTCGATTTGAGGCAGGCGATGCCTTCCTGTTTGGTCCGGAGACCCGGGGTCTGCCGGATGCGGTGCTGGGCGAGTTGGGTGAAGCCGCCGTGTTACGTCTGCCCATGGCCAGTCACAGTCGCAGCCTGAATCTGTCGAATACGGTAGCCGTGCTGGTCTATGAAGCCTGGCGCCAGCAGGGGTTTCAGGGCTCAGCCGACTGACTCCGGTTTGACCTCGCGTGCCAGCAGGTTACGCACTGCGTCGGCCGGTGATAGCTGATCATATAGTACCCGGTACACCTGCTCGGAAATCGGCATATCCACCTTGTATTTTTTTGCCAGCTGTAGCACTTCACCTGCCGTGTTGAAACCTTCCACCACCTGACCGATCTCCTGTAACGCAACTTCCAGTCCGGTTCCTCTGCCCAGTGCCAGCCCCAGGCGGCGGTTGCGTGACAGGTCATCGGTGCAGGTCAGTATCAGGTCGCCAACACCGGCCAGTCCCATCAGGGTTTCACGGCGGGCACCCATGGCATCACCAAGGCGAATGACCTCGGCCAGTCCGCGGGTAATCAGTGCAGCCCGGCTGTTGGCGCCCAGCTGCAAACCGTCGGTAATCCCGGAGGCAATCGCCAGCACATTTTTTACCGTGCCGCCGAGTTGTACACCCGCCATGTCGTCACTGGTATAGACGCGCATGCTGCCGCCATGCAGGCGGCTGGCCATGTCATTGGCAAATACCGGGTTGTTGGATGCGACGGTCACAGCCGTTGGTAGTCCGGCAGCGACTTCCCTGGCAAAGGTTGGTCCCGACACCACGGCAGCGGGATAACGGCTACCGAGCACTTCCTCGAATACTTCGCTCATGAACTTGCCGCTGCCATATTCCAGGCCCTTGGTGGCCCAGGCAATGCGCGTGTCAGGGTTGAGCAAGGGAGCCAATGCGGTGAGGACCTCACGAAACGCGTGACTGGGTACCGCCATCAACAGGTCACGGCTGGTGGCGACGGCCTGTGCCAGGCCGGGCTCAATCGTTAAGTTGTCCGGGAATGGATAGCCGGGCAGAAACTGGCTGTTCTGGCGTTCACGTGACAATGTCTCCATGAAGGCCGGTTCATGACCCCACAGGCAGGTGGCGTTATTGTTGGCGGCCAGCCGCAGTGCCAGCGCGGTTCCCCACGAGCCGGCACCGAGAACCGTTATTGCTCTACTATGCATGTGGTTGCCGCATTCAGGTGGTCGTTCATTGTGCTATACCGGCACATAATTACAGGCGATATTATTGCTCGCTGGAAGGATGTTCCTGTTCGTCCCGGGTTTTTTGCAGCTTTTGTTCATACATCGCTCCAAAGTGCATTGGCGGCAGCAGTAACTGCGGGAACCCGCCCTTGGTAACCAGGTCTGATAATGCAGCACCGGCATATGGATACAGGGTGTTCAGGCAGTAAACCTGCTGGAGACGTTCAAGGACGTCAGGTTCGAACCCTTTCAGGGTGAATATACCGGCCTGGTGAACTTCAGCCAGAAAGGCTGTTTTATCATTTACCGATACCGTTGCTGTGACAGACAAGGTGACTTCGTAGAGATCACCATCCAGCACGGCGACTGAATTGTTCATTTCCACTCCAAGCTTTGGCTCCCATTTCGTGGTGAACAGCTCGGGGGAATTTGGCGACTCAAATGAAACGTCTTTCAGATAAATTTTTTGAGGGCGCCTGATTGTTTTGTTGTCATCGGCCTGTGCTTCTTGTTGTTCATCTTCCGGCATGGTGTATTCCCTGCTTGAAATTTAACGATGTAAGTACTAATTATTTTTGCTAAGCGGCAGCGCTTCTTTTTGCCAGGCCAGCAATCCACCCTTTAGATTGTAAACTGACGCGAAACCCTGTTTTTTAAGCTTGCCACAGTATCTACTGGAGCGCTGTCCGCGCTGGCAGTAAACAATAACCGGCTTGTCGCGGTATTTTTCGAGCTTGTCTGAATGGTCAGCCGGATCAGCCGGTAAATGCAGCGCATTAACGATATGACCTTCACGGTAATCCTTGTCCTCGCGCATATCAACCATGACGGCATTGTCGTGGTTGATCATTCGAATTGCCTCACCCGGGGCAAGCTCCCTGATACCGCTGATGCGTGTCTGTATTTCACTACCGATCAACATGGCGATAATGGCAAACATTGCCATCACCAGCAGCATGTGATTGCCGGCAAACTCTATCAGTTGGTTGATGTCCATAAACGATTCTGGCCGCTATTGTTTTGTAATGATGGCCCTGTCCTGATTGCCGTTGTGCAACGGCCCAAAATATAGTCAGGGCCGGGTGCAGAAAACTTCCCGCATCATGCTGATGAGGCGCAGGGTACGTCCATCTCCGACGCGATAATAAACCCGGTTGGCGTCCTTGCGTGAGGCGAGTATGCCTTTGTCGCGCAGGATGGCAAGGTGTTGTGAGATATTGCTCTGGGATGTGCCGACACGCTCCACGATATCCTGTACGCTGATTTCCTGATCGCCGAGGGTGCAGAGGATTTTCAGTCGTAGCGGGTGGGACATAGCCTTGAGGGAGCGCGATGCCCGCTCGATGTCTTCCTCACGGGAGATCAGTGGTTCACTGCTTGCAGACATACTTCGACCTCTCAAACTTCTGAAACGATATGGGTTACTGCATTCATTATTAATACATTATACAATAATAAACCGTTTGGGCTAGCGGTAAGATGCGACTACGATGACGCCATAATTACCTTTATCGAAGCTAGACCGGGTTGCTGATCAAGCTTTCATTGGCAACGGATATTGTTTTAATTTAGAATCTTTCCAATATATGAGCGAACAGCAACAAAAGACCCCAGCCAGAGACACCGCACGGCCGGTGGTGCTGCTTATCCTCGATGGTTGGGGGTATAGCGAAGATCTGCAATTTAATGCCATCGCTGCGGCTAACAAGCCGGTTATGGACGGCTTGTGGAAAAATTTCCCGCATACCCTGATCCGTACCTCCGGTGCCGCCGTGGGTTTGCCCGCTGACCAGATGGGCAATTCGGAGGTAGGGCACCTCAATCTTGGCGCCGGGCGTGTTGTCTACCAGGAATTTACCCGCGTCAGCCGTGCGATCAAGACAGGTTCCTTCTATTCAAACCGTACCCTGACCGACGCTGTCGATATGGCGGTTGAGAATGACAAGGCGGTGCATATCCTTGGTTTGCTGTCACCCGGTGGCGTGCACAGCCACGAAGAACATATTCATGCCATGCTGGAACTGGCAGTGCAGCGCGGCGCAAAAAAGGTTTATCTGCACGCCTTTCTCGACGGCCGTGATACCGCCCCCCGTAGCGCCGTGGATTCCATAGGGCTCATGGAAGAGAAATTCAGCCAGTTCGGCGGCGGTCGGTTTGCCTCCATTATCGGCCGTTACTATGCCATGGATCGGGACCATCGCTGGCCACGTATTCAGGCGGCCTATGACCTGATTACCCTTGGCAAGGCTGACTACCAGGCCGGCAATGCACAGGATGCGGTGAAATTTGCCTATGCGCGTGATGAAAGCGACGAATTCGTAAAAGCCACTGCAATTGTACCGCAAGGCGAAACGCCCATAACCGTTGAAGACGGTGATGTGCTGGTGTTCATGAACTACCGTTCGGATCGTGCGAGGCAGATCACGCGCCCGTTTATTGAGAAAGACTTCGACGGGTTTGAGCGTGAGTCAAAGCCGAAACTGGGCTCCTTTGTAAGCCTGACCGAGTACAAGGCGGATTTTGATGTGTCGATTGCCTACCCGGCAGAGCGCCTGAAAAATGTATTCGGTGATTATGTTGCCGCAAACGGTTTGCGCCAGCTGCGTCTGGCCGAGACCGAGAAGTATGCCCATGTAACCTTCTTTTTTAACGGCGGCGAGGAACAGCCGTTTGAAGGTGAAGAGCGCATACTGGTGAAGTCACCGATGGTGCCAACCTATGACATGCAGCCGGAAATGAATGCGCCGGAAGTCACCGACAAGCTGGTTGCTGCGATTGAAAGCGGTGTTTACGATGTCATCATCTGTAATTATGCCAACACGGATATGGTCGGACATACCGGTAAATTTGATGCTGCGGTCAAGGCGGTCGAGGCAGTTGATAGCTGTGTCGGGCGCGTTGTTGATGCGCTGCAGCGCTGCGGTGGCGAGATGCTGGTGACGGCTGATCATGGCAATGCCGAACTCATGCTCGACAGCGCCACCGGTCAGGTACATACCGCACATACCACCAACCGGGTGCCGCTGATTTATTACGGGCGTCCTGCAACCATGTCAGAGAAGGGCGCATTATCTGATGTTGCGCCCAGTATGCTGTACCTGATGAATATGGAAATACCGCCAGAAATGACCGGCACACCACTGCTTGAGCTGATACCGGACAACCCGGACACGGCTCCCGCCGAAGCGACAGCTGAAGTCAGCAGTTGACGTGCAGGGTTTGCCCCGGCCACCCGGTAAACAATCCTGGGCCACTGTTGGCGTGTTTGTTGTGTTGCTTGCAACATTGTTCTTGCTGTTACCACAAACCGTTTGTGCCGATGAAATAACCACGCAGACGAAAAAACTGCAGCAGCTTCAGCAACAGATCGAGGCGGTGCGCAACGAGATAAATACCCTGCAGGGTCAACACAATTCCCTGCAGGACGTGCTGCAAAAAACTGAAAAACAGATTGGCCGGGTTAGCGCTGAATTACGTCAGCTGGATGCGCGTAGCGCGATGGTTCAACAAAAAATCCGCGAGCTACAGGATCAACGCGCCAGTGAGAAAGCCCGTCTGGGCGGCATGCGTACACGCTTCGAAGAGGAATTGCAGGTGGCCTACATGGCCGGAAGACAGCAGCGTATCAAGCTGTTGCTGAGCCAGGAAGAGCCGGCGGCAATCGGACGTATGCTGGTATATCACGGCTACTTTGCGCGCGCGCGCGGTGAACGCATACAGCTGCTGCAGGCGTCGTTACAGCACCTGCAAGAGATAGAAATGGCGCTGGATGAGCAGCAGACCGAGACAGCACGTTTGCGACAACAACAGGCGGATAAATCAGCCAGCCTGCTGGAACAGCAGGACAGCCGTCGCCAGGTCATGGCGCAGTTACAGGCGCAAATGCAGTCCAGGACGACGCAGCTTGGAACGCTGCAGCAGGATCAGCAACGACTGCAAAAGCTGGTACAGTCGCTGACACTGGCGCTGCAGGAAATACCCCGGGATGACACGCAATACACT
>CAJQPV010000205.1 GCA_905480305.1 uncultured Gammaproteobacteria bacterium
CATGGCGTTCAGCTCTTCCAGTCCGATACCGCCCCGGTCTTCGATCTGCAGCTGGAAACCGCCAGCAACGCCGAGACCACTGATAGCCGGCGGCAGGAAGACATAGACGATCGATTCCGGGATCCTGACGAAGAACTGGCCTTGCAGCCCTGCGAGGATGGCCTCTTGCCTCAGAGCGGGTTCGGTACGTTCTTCCCAGGGTGCCAGCGTTATGAAAACGATTGCCGTATTCGATGAAGCCGTACCATCGATTAGATTAAAACCACCAAATATAACCCAGTCCGCTACCCCGTTGGTCTGCTTGAGTATTGCATCTATCTTGTCGAGCACCTCATTGGTCCGTTCTTGCGAGGCAGCATCCGGGAGTTGCACATGCACCAGCATATAACCCTGGTCTTCAGTCGGCATAAACCCCGTGGGCAAGCTGACAAACTGCCAACCGGTAAACGTCATCAGGCCCAGTGCCAGCAGCAGCATCAGCGCCGTGCGACGCACTGCGCCCTTGACCATGCCCATGTAAGCGTTTTCTGTCTTGCTGAAAAACCTGTCGAAACCACGAAAGAATGCATGCTTGTTCTCTGGCGGCAGGCGCAACACCATTGCCGCCAGCGCCGGGCTCAGGGTCAGTGCACTAATGGAACTGAAAACAGTGGCTACAGCTATGGTCAGGGCAAACTGGCGGTACAGTTCACCCGTGATACCGGGCAGAAAGGCGGCCGGGATAAAAACGGCCAGCAACACCAGGGTGGTGGCAACAATAGGCCCGGAAACCTCGCTCATCGCCTTGATGGCGGCCGCCTTTGAGCTCAGCCCCTGCTCCATGTGTGTAACCGTGGCCTCAACCACCACGATGGCATCGTCCACCATAATACCGATTGCGAGTACCAGCCCAAACAGGGTGAGCATATTGATCGAAAATCCCATCGCCAGCATGACAGCCAGGGTACCGATGAGCGATACCGGGATGGTGACTGCCGGGATCAGGGTGGCACGCCAGTCCTGCAGGAACAAAAACAACACCAGGAACACCAGTAAAACAGCCTCTACCAGTGTCACGTAAACCTGCTTGATTGACGCATCCACGAACATAGTCGTGTCATAAGGGATGGAATACTCCAGGCCCTCGGGAAAATAGGCGCTCATCTCCTCCATGGCTGCGTGCACCCGGCTCGATACATCCAGCGCGTTTGAACCCGGCAACTGGTAGACGGCGATACTGGCAGATGGCGCACCACTCAACCGTGAGGTAATGTCATAGGTCTTGCCACCGAGGTCGATGCGCGCCACATCTTTCAGGCGGGTAACACGGCCGCCCGTACCGGTCTTGATAATGATGTCCTCGAACTGCTCAACATCGGTCAGGCGACCGAGCACATTCACGGCATACTGGAAATTTTGCCCGTCCGGAACCGGCGGCTGGCCGATCTGTCCGGCAGCCACCTGGACATTCTGCTCGCGAATCTCGGCAATGACTTCTGTTGTAGTAAGACTGCGCGACTTGAGCAGAGTTGGGTCAAGCCAGATGCGCATACTGTAGTCACTTTCCGGATAGATGTTGACATCGCCGACGCCTGGAATACGACTGAGCGTGTCACGTATGCGCAAGGTGGCGTAGTTGCTCATATAGAGTTCATCGTAACGATCATCCGGCGACGACAGTGATGCGATGAGGATAATGTTCGGTGATTTTTTCTTGGTATTGACGCCCTGACGCTTCACCTCTTCCGGGAGTTTCGGCTCGGCCAGAGTGACCCGGTTCTGTACCAGAATGCTGGCCATATCCAGATCCGTACCCACTTCAAACGTAACGGTCAGGGTGTAGGAACCGTCACCGGCACTGACAGAGGACATATAAATCATGTTCTCTACACCAATCACCTCCTGCTCGATGGGTGCAGCAACGGTCTCTGCGACTACCGCTGCATTGGCACCCGGATAGGAAGCCTTCACCTCGACGGTCGGGGGGGTAATCTCGGGATACTGCGAAATTGGCAGCAGGCCAACTGATACCAGGCCAGCTAACACGATTACGATCGAGATGACGCTGGCAAAGATCGGATGTTCGATGAAGAATTTTGAAAACATGGCCGCTACGCTTGTGGTCTAGTGCTGCACATCGGGCTACCGAGCATCCGCTGGAGAACTGTCAGCAGGATCCTTTGCCGCGGCAGCAGCGGCGGCTGCCGCACGCTTGCGTGCACTGTTAGTGAGTCCTGACATGTCGACCGGTTCCGGAGTAACCTCAAAACCGGGCCGGGCACGCTGCACGCCTACTACAATCACCCGGTCGTCCTTGCTCAAACCCTCTTCGATGACCACCAGGCCATCAATCACCTGACTTGTTACCACACTGCGCCGCTCGACCTTGTTCTCGTTATCGACCACCAGCAGATAGCTTCCTCCCTGGTCCTGTGCAACCGCACGTTCCGTCACCAGCAGCATGTCCGCGCGCTGATCAACAGGCACCTGGATACGTGCAAACAAACCCGGAAGCAGGGCCGGTGGCCGTCCATCGTTTACAAAAATACCGCGCAATTCCATCGTCCCGGTCCCCGTATCGACTGCGGATTCGGCAAACTCTAAAATGCCTTCATGGGGATAGTCTTCCTCATCGGCCAACCCCATATATACGGGCATGTTTTCCTGCTTTAGGTAGGTACTGGTGGTATCACCCCCTCGCTCCTGTATTTTTTCCCTGTATACCTTCAGCAAACGCAACAGGTTGCGTTCATTAAGATTAAAGTACACATACATGGGATTGAAACGCGTGACATCGGTGAGCAGCGTCGCCTCGCCATTACCCACCAGGTTGCCAAGATCGACCTGCTCGCGGCCAACCCGCCCGCTGATCGGTGCTGCCACCTGCGAATACTCAACGAGCAGCTCGGCACTCTCGATCTTTGCCTCGGCAATTAAAATGTCCGCCTGGGTTGTTCCCAATTGCCCCTGCCACTTGACAACATCCGACTCAGGACCGGCGTTCTGCCTGTACAGCTGTTTTGCCCTGGCCAATTCCGTTTGCGCCAGTTTCACATCGGCCTGGGCACTCGCCAATTCCGCTTCCGCTGCCTGCAACTCGGCCTTGTATTGCCTCGGATCAATGACAAACAGGAGCTCACCCTGTTCCACATAGGTACCCGGCGTAAAATGCATACTTTCGAGCACACCCGCCA
>CAJQPV010000206.1 GCA_905480305.1 uncultured Gammaproteobacteria bacterium
ACTAAGCGCCTTGATAGACGCAGTCCGCCGCTCGTCAAGAGTCAGGGACATGAAACCGAAGTAATCGCCGTTGGACATCATGCCGTAAGACTTGTTGTCTGCGGCGGAGATTATCTCCACGGTACCTTCCGCGATGAAGAAAACGCTCTTTCCACGATCTCCTTCATGCGCAATGATGCTGCCGGGCGTGTAGGTCCTGGACTCGAGGCTTGTAAGTAATGCATCGCGTAGCAGGCCAGCGGCATGCCGGAACAGTGGAACGGTCTGACGAATCTCCTCGGTAAGGTGCAGCAGTACTTTCAGGCGCAATGGCGGCGGCAGGTCATCGAGCATCCGGTTACGATCGACGCCACGATATCGCTCCCAAATGTGCTCATAAAAATTCCGGACTTCCGAATTGAGATCGGCGGACACTTTCTGGTCTCGCAGGAACTCAGTGACTGACTCGATACGTTCCCAGTGACGGTTCTTGGCCGCATTAATACTGTTCAGCAGGGACGCGATGCTGCCGATGATGAATGCATACAGCGACGCGCCCATCAGCATGATGGTCCCGGCCAGGACGTACTCAATCGTTCGGCCGGGAGTGATATCGCCATACCCGACCGTCGTCATGGTGGTGATCGTCCAGTACAGCGATCGAATGTACTGCGAGACCGCATCCGCGCCCTGGACGCCTGCTCGAACGACCCAGCTGTCTGCGGGAAAACCGCTGGCGAGCGACGAGTAAAACCAAAAACAGGCGAGCCAGTGGATCAGCAGCAATATTGAGACGAAATATTTGATGACCCGGAGTACTGCGGGGTTGCTCCAACTGAACGCTTCCCACCGACGCAGAATGACAAACAGCCGCACGATGCGAAGCAGTCGCAGTAGCCGCAGGGCCAAAACGAGTGAGCCGCCGAGCACATGCCCACTGCCAATCAGTACCCAGGCTATCAGGTCAAAAGGAATGGAGGCGATAACGTCAACAACGAGCATGCGCCGGCCATAACGCCGTGCGCACTGCCGCTTGTCGAAAACCTCAACGCCACGTTCCCGGTAGGTCGTAACAAAATTGAGGCCGATATCGACCAGGAAGAACAGGTCGATCAGGTAAATAAGCTGAAAACCGTCTAGCGCTCTGCCCTGGGAAAAGGCGAACTGGTAGGAGACCAGCAAGCAGCTGACAACGATCAGCGCCAGGATCAGCGCATCCCAGATCAGGCGGTTGCGGGACAGTTCAGGGATCATAGCTGGACGAGTGCCGCTCAAAATGAAGCGAGCGCCTCTTCCTGGTCCTTTGACACAGTCAGAATGGACGAGAACCCGGAAATATCGAATACCTCCTGCACGGTGTCGTTAAGACTGCAGATCTTCAGGTCGCCTCCGGATGCCTTGAGTTTCTTGGCCGTGGCCAGTAGCACACGCAAGCCGGCGCTGCTGATGTACTCGAGCGCCGCGAAATTGATCAGCACTTTCTGTGCCCCGGACGCTATGAGCGTGTTGATAGCGCCTTCCGCGTCGGGCGAGGTATTGGTATCGAGATGTCCCGCTACTTCGATTACGTTTATGCCACCCGCTTCTGTCGTCTTGATTTCCATGTAATTTGCCTTTGCGTGATTGCCAATCAGTCCGTTAACTTGAGCGTCATCGTAACGCTGTTCTCATTTTTGTGTCTTTGATAGTGATACTCATCCATCATCTCCGTAACGAGGAGCACCCCGAGTCCGCCGATTTCCCGCTCTTCCACCGATAACGTGATGTCGGGACCGACACGGTCGAACGGGTTAAACGGAATACCGTCATCGGATACCTCGATGAGCAGATGATCCGGATAAAAAGCTACGTCAACGCCTATCTCGTGCGACTCGTCATCGTCGAAGCCGTAAGAAATGATGTTGTTCAATAGTTCGTCCAGTACGATACAGACTTTCTGGACCGGCCCTGGAGGCACGTTGCGGGCAAGCGCGAACTCCTGGAATTCGCTGTTGATGCGTTCGATTTCCTTCAAATCCGCCGTAGCAGATAATTGTAATGTCTGGACCTCGCTGGCATCCGACTGCGACTCCGCCCGGTAGGCAAGAATAGTGATGTCGTCCGCCTGCTCCGCCTCGGCGGCGTAGCTCTCCACATCGTCGATGATTCGGCCGGCCAGTGCCTCAGGGGCATCTTTTGCATTCGTAACCAACGCTTCGAGCCGGGCCTCGGAATAGAGCTCATCTGCCGGACTCATCGCCTCCGTAACACCGTCGGTGAAGATCAGCAGGGTATCTGTCCGCTGTAATGACGCGCTGTCTTCGCGGAACGCGACCCCCTCGACTGCCCCGATAATCGGGCCGTGGCGTTGATCAAGACATTCGAGTTCGTCGCCGCGCAAAATGTATGGCGGGTTGTGGCCCGCGTTAGTAAAACGAAATTCGCCGGTCCGGGTATTGATGATCACAATAAACAGCGTAACGAACATCGACGCAGGGTTGTCTGCGCTCAGGTCATCATTGACTCGCGTGATAATGCTCGCCGGCGACGGGTCATCAGTGGCCTGCGACTTGATCATCGTCTTGGTGACCGCCATGAATAAGGCCGCGGGCACACCCTTGCCCGATACGTCGCCAACAACCAGGCACAGGTGATCGTCGTCGACAAA
>CAJQPV010000207.1 GCA_905480305.1 uncultured Gammaproteobacteria bacterium
CTGACACTCGATATCGGCGGCGAGACCCGCAACGTATTTGCCGGCATCAAGTCGGCCTACAGTCCGGAAGCGCTGGAAGGCAAACTCACCGTGATGGTGGCCAACCTCGCCCCGCGCAAGATGCGTTTTGGCGTGTCGGAAGGCATGGTGCTGGCGGCCGGCCCGGGTGGCAGCGACCTGTTTGTGCTGCACCCTGACGACGGCGCTGAGCCGGGAATGCGGGTTAAGTAGCATCCGTAAGTTGTTGTTTTATTGCTTCATATATTTGGTGTAGGAGCGGATCTCGTCCGCGATTGCGGTGTCTATAAAACCATCGCAGACGAGATCCGCTCCTACAGGGTTTTTAAAACACTGTTATGGAAATAGCCCATGACTGAACTTGCACTGATCCTGATCAGCACTGTGCTGGTCAATAACTTTGTCCTGGTGAAATTCCTGGGGCTGTGCCCGTTCATGGGCGTGTCGCGTAATGTCGATACCGCCACCGGCATGGCACTGGCAACCACCTTTGTATTGACGCTGTCTTCCATCTGCAGCTATCTGGCAAACGAGTTTCTGTTGATACCGCTCGGACTGGAATACCTGCGTACCATCACCTTCATCCTGGTCATTGCCGCGGTGGTGCAATTCACCGAAATGGTGGTGCATAAAACCAGCCCGCTGCTCTACAAGGTGCTGGGGATCTTCCTGCCGCTGATTACCACCAACTGCGCGGTGCTCGGTGTCGCGTTGCTGAACGTACAACAACATTTAAATTTTATTGGATCTGCCGTCTACGGTTTTGGTGCTGCCGTCGGCTTTTCATTGGTGCTAATCCTGTTCTCTGCAATCCGTGAACGCGTCGCTGCTGCCGATGTGCCGGTGCCTTTCCGTGGCTCGGCCATCGCACTGGTAACCGCCGGCCTCATGTCACTTGCCTTCATGGGATTTTCCGGGCTGGTGAAAGGTTAATTACAGCAGCCTGCCCCCTCATCAATGCTAACCGCACTTATTACATTCGGATTGCTGGCCGCAGTGATTGGCCTGGTACTGGGTTACGCAGCTATCCGTTTTCGCGTCGACAGCGATCCGGTGGTCGATCAGATTGACAAGCTGCTGCCACAAACGCAGTGCGGCCAGTGCACCTATGCCGGCTGTCGCCCGTACGCGGAAGCCATCGCCGCAGATGAAGCCGATATTAACCAGTGCCCGCCGGGCGGCGAAAGCACCATACAGGCACTCGCCGACCTGCTCGGAAAAGACCCGAAACCACTGAATCCCGAACACGGCACGCACAGTGAGAAAACCGTTGTCATAATTGATGAACAGGTATGCATCGGCTGCACGCTGTGCATACAGGCCTGCCCGGTTGATGCCATCCTGGGCGCCGCCAAGCAAATGCATACCGTCATCAGCAGCGAATGCACCGGTTGTGATCTGTGTATTCCGCCCTGCCCGGTAGAATGCATCCACGTTGTGCCGGTAAAAACCACGACGCTTAACTGGATCTGGCCAAAACCCGATACCGATGCAGCAGAGAACAAGCAGGCATGACAGCTTCGGGAAACAGCTTCAAGCGCCCGCGCGAAGTGACGTTCGACAGGCTGCATACTTTCCATGGCGGGCTGCGGCTGCCGGGACACCGGGAGATTACTGCAAACAGGCCGATCGGCAAGGTTGACATTCCGCCGCTACTGACCATACCGCTACAGCAACATATTGGCAATCCGGGCAAGTGCCTGGTCAAACCGGGAGATACTGTTTACAAGGGACAGGTGCTCGCAGAGGCGCCCGGCCGCTTCAGTGTCCCGGCACACGCCTCCAGCTCCGGCACTGTCATTGCCGTTGAAGAACGTCTCATTCCACACCCCTCGGGCATCAAGGAAAACTGCGTTGTCATTGAAACCGATGGCCGCGATCGCGGCGCAGATCAACAGCAAGATGCGATAGATTACCTGCAGATCGAACCGGCAAGACTGTGTGAACTTATTCAGCAAGCCGGTATTGTTGGCATGGGTGGTGCCGGTTTTCCAACACAGATAAAACTGTGCAGCCCCAAACAGCATATTGAGCTGCTGCTAATTAATGCAGCCGAATGTGAACCCTATATTTCCTGTGATAACCGTTTGCTGCAGGAACGTGCAACCGAGGTTGTCGAAGGTATCAGGATCATGCGTCATGGCGTGCAGCCGGACGCCTGCATCATTGCCATAGAAGACAACATGCAAGCGGCTGAGGAGGCATTGCGAGCCGCGCTGGATGCTGTCAACGAAACCGGCATTACCATAACGCGGGTTCCCGAAATTTACCCCAGTGGTGGCGAACGCCAGCTAATCCGGATACTGACCGGTCGCGAGGTGCCCGGCCAGGGTTACCCGGCGGATATTGGTATTGTTTGCCAAAACGTCGGTACTGCTGCCGCCGTCTACCATGCCGTAAGCAAACGGCAACCGCTGATATCACGCATTGTGACTGTCACCGGGGAAGGTATTGCACAGCCACAGAATTTCGAGTGCCTGCTGGGGACACCCGTCAGCCAGCTGGTGTCAGCCGCCGGCGGCTATACAAAAGATGTCGAGCGCTTGCTGATTGGTGGCCCGATGATGGGCTACGCGGTGCAAAACGACAATATACCCGTGATCAAAACAACCAATTGCATACTCGCCGTTAGCCGCGAAGAGATGCCGGCGCCGCCTCCGGCGCAACCGTGTATCCGTTGCGCAAAATGCACCGACGTCTGCCCGGCCGACCTGCTGCCCCAGCAATTATACTGGTATGCAAGCAGTAACAACTATGATGCGGCCCAGGATTACAACCTGTTTGATTGTATTGAGTGCGGTTGCTGCGCCTATGTCTGTCCCAGTCACATACCACTGGTGCAGTATTACCGTCATGCGAAAACAGAAATATGGACCCAGGAAGCACAGAAACAGGCGGCTGACATCGCCCGCAGACGTCACGAGTCGCGCCTGTCCCGACTGCAGCGCATCAAGCAGCAGCGCGCTGATCGCATGGCAAGGAAAAAACAGGCGCTGGCCGGTGACGATGGCGGCAAGGACGCCAAAAAGTCCGCCATCCAGGCAGCACTGGACCGCGTGAAACATAAAAAAGAGCAGACTTCGAGTACGCCAAAAAACACAGACAACCTGACAGCTGAACAACAGCGCCTGATCGCCGAGGCCGACGTACGCCGCCAGCAAAAACAATCCGGAAACAATAACTGATGGAATTCAAAACCTACAGCTCGCCACACCTGCCGGTCAGCGGCAGCGTATCCGTGATGATGTTACGGGTACTACTGGCACTGATACCTGGCACCTTCTGCGCCTTCTGGATATTCGGCTGGGGCGTGCTGTTCAACATCCTGATCGCCGCCATCACTGCCCTGCTGGCCGAGGCCATGGTGCTGAAACTGCGCGGGCGGTCAGCGCTTGCCGGTTTACTGGACGGTAGCGCACTGGTCACAGCCGTACTGCTGGCACTGGCATTGCCGCCACTGACGCCCTGGTGGATTCCGGTGATCGGCAGCCTGTTTGCCATTGTCATAGCAAAACAACTCTACGGCGGACTTGGTTACAACCCGTTCAACCCGGCAATGGCAGGCTATGTGGTACTGCTGATTTCGTTCCCGCTGGAGTTAACATTGTGGTCGGCGCCCGGCGCGCACCCCGGCTTCATGGACACGCTGTCACTGATTATGACCGGCAACCTGCCCGCCGGACAGTCGCTTGATGCCGTCACCATGGCAACACCGATGGACAGCATAAAAACACGACTGGGAATGAGTGAGACTCTCAGTGAAATTCACAATAGCCCGCTGTTTGGCAGCTTTGCCGGTGCCGGCTGGGAATGGATCAACCTGTGGTTCCTGCTGGGCGGTCTGTGGCTGCTGCAGATGAAGGTCATCCAGTGGCAGATTCCAGCCGGCATGCTCGGCGGCCTCGCCGTGATTGCCTTCATATTCTATGCCGTCAACCCGGACATCTATTCGACACCGCTGTTCCAGCTGTTCAGCGGTGCCGCCATGCTTGGCGCGTTCTTCATTGCAACCGACCCGGTCTCGGCCAGCACCACGCCACGCGGGCGCATCTACTACGGTATCGGCATCGGCCTGCTGACTTATATCATTCGTACCTGGGGTGGCTATCCGGACGGCGTTGCCTTTGCAGTACTGCTCATGAACCTGGCGGCACCAACGATTGATTACTATACCCGGCCGCGGGTGTTTGGACAGGGAGGCGGGAACACCCCGTGAACTACCGCCAGATTGTCATTACTGCCATCATCCTGTTGCTGTTTGCCGTTGTCGGCACAGCACTGGTGGTATATACATTCGACAATACCCGTGAGCGTATTGTAGCCAATGAGCGCGCCACCCTGCTGCGCAAATTGCATCACCTGATCGCACCGGAAACGCATGACAATACCCTGCTGGAAGATGCCATCACCGTGACCAGCAAGTCATTGTCCGGTCCTGCCGGAGGGATAACCGTTTACCGCGCAACAATGGCGGGTCAGCCGGTTGCGCTGGTAATGACACCGGTTGCTCCTGACGGCTATAACGGCACTATCAAGCTGCTCGTTGGTATCCGGGTTGATGGCACGCTCAGTGGCGTACGGGTAGTAGCACATCGAGAAACCCCGGGGCTCGGTGACGCCATTGACGAGACCCGCTCGGACTGGATACACCTGTTTGATGACAAGTCACTGGAAAAGCCGACACCGGAGCGCTGGAAAGTGCGCAAGGATGGCGGAGATTTTGATCAATTGACCGGCGCCACCATCACACCACGGGCCATTGTCGAGGCAGTGCGACAGACCTTGCTATACTATCGCGACCATCAGGAAGCCCTGTTTGCCGGCGCCGGGGCAGCGCAGAAGGACAGCAAACCGTGAACGACCCGAGCTATACACATATTCTCAAAGAAGGCCTGTGGCTGAACAACCCGGGGACGGTGCAGCTGCTGGGCCTGTGTCCGTTGCTGGCCGTGACCACCACCGTCATCAACGGTCTGGGACTGGGTCTGGCAACCACCTTGACACTGGTTGCCTCCAACGTCATCGTTTCACTGATACGCCGACTGGTTCGGCCAGAGATTCGCATCCCGGTTTTCGTATTAATCATCGCCTCCATTGTCACGGTTATCGAGCTGGCCATGAACGCCTGGTTGCATGAGCTCTACCTGATACTCGGCATATTTATCCCCCTGATTGTTACCAACTGCGCCATCATCGGCCGTGCGGAATCGTTTGCTTCCAGGCATACCGTCGATCGTGCCTTGCTGGACGGACTCGCGATGGGAGTCGGCTTTACCCTGGTGCTGGTCATACTCGGCGGCATGCGCGAACTCATCGGACAAGGCACCCTGCTGGCACAGGCTCACCTGATGTTTGGCGAATTTGGCAATCAACTGGAGATAATCCTTCTCAAGGATTACCGGGGGTTTCTGTTGGCTATCCTGCCACCGGGTGCATTCCTCGGACTCGGTTTCCTGATAGCCGGCATAAACAT
>CAJQPV010000208.1 GCA_905480305.1 uncultured Gammaproteobacteria bacterium
GCCCCTGATAAGCGCCCTGATCAGGCGCTGTCGTCAAAGTCGATGTTTGCATGAGAGCCGTCGCAGAACGGTTTGTTCCTTGAAGCGCCACAACGACACAATGTGTAGTGTTCGCGTGATGCGCCTTGTCCCCAGTTAACATCCTTGAGCGTTATGCTGCCGGTTATGCGTAACGGGCCGTTCTTTTCAATGCTGATTGCGGCTTCGCATTCGGCAACTGGTTGCGGTTGTCCGTTAGTGGAATACGACAAGGCGCCGGAAGGACATTTTTCAATCAATACCTTTATGTTTTCAGCGCTGCCTTCATCCGCTGCTATCCACGGATCGCGGTGCATATTAAAGACACTTTCAAGCTCTTTGTGACAAAACTCGGCAACGGAACAAATCAATGGATTGTTATAGATGGTGATGTGTTCGCCTTCGTAGCTACTCAGCTTGTCTGCCGTTCTGTCGGGTGAGATTTCATCGCTAAAGCCGGCGTCTTTATGGCTGCCATCGCAAAACGGTTTATTTTTTGAGGCGCCGCAACGACACAGGCCCATCGCCGCTTTGGTCGTCAGTCGTGTGCCATCCGAATCAATGAAGTTCTCCAGCCCCTTTACGATCATAGGACCATTTTTACTGCAACTGATAACCGGTTTAGACATATTCTAACTCCCGAATGTTGTGTGTTGGTTCAACGGCCGTGTTGTTATCTTTTGCTGCATGCCAGCGCAGTTAAAAGCCTGTTGCCGGCGGCGTCTGCGCTATTAGCGAAGGCGACGATACCGTCTTCATGCCCGCCCATGGAAAAGATTCCCTGTTCCCTGGCATCGGTTTCTGCAAACAGGCGCAGTACTTCGCGTGACATTTCCGGTGTGCCATATTCGACCGATGCGCGGCTGACCGGAATGCCCTGCGCGATCGCTGTTCTCCAGATATCCGGTGAATGCACATGCAGCACTATCTTTATTTCCTGATCCAGATCGTAAATAACGCCATGCGTCATGGACTCTGATGACGGCCTTATTGGGCCATCTGCTACCACCTGGTTGCTGTCGGCATTATAGGCTGTCACATGCGCATAATGATGGTTATCGAGTTGCTTCAGATGACCGGTCTGTGTGCCACTGATGACGAACGCACGTCTGCCAATGGCTGCATCCTGCGCACCGATCCGCCGGCTTATATTGCCGAAACCGTAGCCATCATAGCGGCACGGATCCTGGCCAATGAGTGCGTGTTGCCAAAGGATGTTGCGCCATTTATTGAGTTCGGTGATGACATCCCCGGGGACAGGCGCACCTGCTGTGAAGCGCAGGTCAAATTTTATGACGCCCTCTTGTTCCATTATTTATTGGGATTATTTTTATCGATCAGCAGTAATAGTTTTACGCAGCGCACAACTTCCCTGTTATACGCCACGTTATTTTAGTCCGCGTTGAACAGGTTAATCCTCTTCAAAAAAACGGTACACGAAACCGGCAATCAGTGCGCCAACAATCGGTGCAACCCAGAACATCCACAACTGCGCGGTTGCCCAGTCACCAACCAGTAATGCCGGGCCGGTACTGCGCGCCGGGTTTACCGATGTGTTGGTGACCGGGATGCTAATGAGGTGTATTAGCGTCAATCCCAGGCCAATAGCAATGGGCGCAAAACCCTTTGGCGCACGTTTGTCGGTTGCGCCGAGAATAATCATCAGGAACATGAAGGTCATGACGATTTCTGTTACCAGGCAGGCGACCAGCGAATAACCTCCGGGTGAGTGTTCGCCATAACCATTGGAGGCGAGTCCGCTGCTCAATTCGAAACCGGCTTTGCCACTGGCAATCAGGTAGACGACCCCTGCCCCGGCAATTGCGCCTGCAACCTGGATAATAATATACGGTATCAGTTCAGCGCCCGGAAAGCGTCCGCCGGCCCACAAGCCAATAGAGACGGCCGGGTTCAGGTGGCAACCGGAAATATGACCAATGGCGAATGCCATGGTGAGCACCGTCAGTCCAAAGGCAAACGCGACCCCAAGCAGGCCAATACCGACATCCGGAAAGGCAGCGGCCAGCACAGCTGCACCACAACCACCGAGTACCAGCCAGAATGTACCAATAAATTCAGCAGTTAATTTTTTTGGCATCGTCATTGATATTCCCCCTGTTTGTTAGACGTTTCCTGTTAGCCCTGCGCCTGCCTCCATTGTTGCAGGCACCGGTATATCACAGAAGCTCTCTCAGGCAAACCGGTTGAAGCGTAATGGGTATGTTGTCGTTCGACGTTGCGTTTGAATGCCTCAACACCATCGATATCGATATTCTCAAGGTTGTCGACACTGACATCAAACGGGATGCCGAGCGCTTCACAGAAATGTCTCTCCAGCGCCTGTGGTTTGACTTCCACTTTGAAAAACAGTTGTTGCTGACTGCCGGTTCTGCCATCAGGCTCATACCAGTAACCGTAATCATCATGCTGGCGCCGTGCAGCACCCGCGAGGCACCAATGTGCAAGTTCATGCAAGGCGGAACGTTCATAATCGCGGGTAAACTGAACCTCCGCAGGTGCTTTTCCTGATGGTGCCTGGTAAAAAGGTTCCGGAAACCCGCCAACAAGCCGGGTCTGCTGAGCTGGCATAACCTCACGGTTGAGATGCTCTATCCAGTCAATCATGCACGGCTGGTGATGCTTCTTTACTAAATCGTCCATGCCCGAGAAAGTACAAAATCTGGCTGATAACCCGCTGGTCGCGCATGATAAATGTATGCCCATTGTGCACCGTGATGAAATCAGACATTTCATCCAGCTTTGCACTCTCCACTGATACCTTGCCATCATCTTCACCGGGAATGACAGGTGAGAACCAGGGATCCGATGAGTTGTCTCCGGTAATGATGCCTATCTCTCCCTTTACCGGTTTTAATTGTCTGACAAGACTATCTTCATCTGTACCCAGCTGAGCAGCAGCCGGTCCAAGTACCAGGTGATAAAGAGAATATTCGTTTAACAGGTCAGCGACTTCACTGCCCTGATTCGGCGGGCTAAGCATGACAATCCGTCCAAGCCCGGCAATGGTGTTGTGTTGCAGATACTGTCTT
>CAJQPV010000209.1 GCA_905480305.1 uncultured Gammaproteobacteria bacterium
AGATTTCATTAGATGGTAACTTCCATGACTATGGATTAGGCATCAGCCTGAAATTTGCAACATCTCTTTTACCCACACAGTCGTCGTTGATTGACACAGTCACAAGTTTCTACGAGTGCTGTGGCAACGGATTTAAAGATCAGGAATTCAGTAGTGGAAGTATCACAGCGGTTGTCCCGGGTGATCTTAGCGGTGATGGTGTTGTCAATGCAGCTGATCTGGTAATCGCGGAAAGAATGATTTTTACGCATATAACGCCGACTGCTGTACAAACCCATGCAATGGATGTCGGGCCAGTGGTCAATGGTATTTCGCAACCTGATGGTATGCTTGGCGAGGGTGACTTTCTGCTGTTAACACGTAAAGCGCTCGGACTGGCTAGTTTCTAGTTTAGTAACATGAAGCGAAGATCGGCGGTGAGCATTTCTTCGACACCAGGAAACAGGCCATTCGTATAATCTATAGCCGGCTGCAAACCACCGACCCCTGGCAAAGCAGTTACTCGTCAACAGGGTGAATACTGGCACCAATCGAGGCTCCAGACAGACGGCAACTTGCGGTACTACCATCCGCCCACACAATTCCGCTGCAATTGAAACGGTTTCTTTGTATGTCTTCAAATTCCGGTGTACCCTGCCGGTTTTCTGCACCCGGCAGCAATTGCTGATCACAGAGGGTGTTGGTAAAGAGGATCGATGATTTACTGTCAATCTTGAAAGGCGCTTCCTGGCTGTTTGCAACAATGCACCGGTCTATCTCGGCATGCCCCCCACCCTGTCCGGGGACCTTCTCGTAACAGTTGATTGCAAAATCGTTGCCGTAGAAGGTACTGCGGGTTACTTTTGCCTGTGCACTATCCTTGATACCAACGCCCATTGCGCAGCGGGCAATGATGTTATTGTTAATGACAACATTGGCCCCCTCACCCACAGAGACACCCTTGTCAACGAAACCCGTGATAATGTTGTTCTCGATCAGAATGTTGCGACTGCCTTTCCCGATATCAATCGCATCAGCTCCGGGGCAAATTCCTCCATATAGCCGGTTGCCGCGGAAAACTCCTTTTTCAAGGTAGTCGGCGTCAACACCATCGACCTTGTAATCAGAGTCCGGGCAATAGATGGTGCAGTCTTCCACCCGTACCGAACTTTTCTGAAACTTCAATACATTGATATTTGCCTGCCCGGGGTAATCCTTGTAATCAATCAGGCAGTCTTTAAACACTGTTTCCGATTTGAAAGCTGAGCACACCTCTCGCACATTTCTGAATGAACACGTGGTCCATGTTGCCGCCGCATGTACGAGACGCGTGCCGTAATAGCTGTTTTCGAAGGCAACATGCTGGAAGATTGAAGGGGTGCGGGTATTGATAATCAATATACCGGCCCATTTGTCGACTTCTGCGCTGGAATAGGCACCGAGCCGTACCGGATTGTCCGCTGTTCCCTTTACCAGGATGCGCCCCTCGACAGTGATGTAATGCTTTCTGCCAGACAAGATCTCGCTACCCGCTTCGATGGTGAGCGTGACACCCGCAGGAATCATCACATCATGGTCGATAATCTAGGGAGAGTCTGCCTGTTTCAGGGTCAGGTCATTTTCAATACGGGCAGGCAGGCGGTTGGCATGCTCAAGGGCGAGTAGCTTGCCGGGCTCGTTTTTGACCCTGGGTGGTCTGTGCCACTTTTCTGTCCATGTCTTTGTACCTCTACGAACTTCCAGCAATTTGTGGGCGGGCTGAAAGAGAGCACCAGTCAGTCCCAGCAGGCCAAGACCGATGAGCAGGCGTCTTCTCGATTTTGAGGGTGGATTCACTGCTTTTTTATAGCCGCTGTCACAGCACTTTGGCGTCAGCGGCACTGCGGGCGCTTGCCCTGCTGAATGGCACGGCTCTGCAGATTCAGCGCTACCGGCATGTGCGCGTTAAGGTCGCTGATACGCGTACTGTGTGACGGGTGGGTGGACAGGAATTCCGGCGGCTGCCCTCCGCCCGCACGGCCCATATTGACCCATAGCTTGACGCTCTCACGCGGGTCAAATCCGGCTTTTGCCATCAGATCCAGTCCCAGGATATCGGCTTCGCTCTCCTGGACACGGCCGTACGGCAGCAGGATACCGTATTCGGCACCTACGCCCAGCAGTCCCATCAGTGTCTGCCCGGCTCCGGACTGGGGACTGGCGATGGCGTTGATCAGACCCAGTCCCTGCTCGACAGCATACTTCTGGGAAACACGCTCGTTGGAATGCTGCGCCAGGACATGTGCGACCTCGTGGCCGAGCACTGTTGCCAGCTGGTGCTGATTTTCCGCGACCTTGAGCAGGCCGGTATTCACCCCGATCTTGCGGCCAGGCAAGGCAAATGCATTGGCGGCATCATCCCGGAACACCACAATTTCCCAGCTGCCACCGACTACCCGGGTGATGGCATTACCGACACATTGCACGTAACGGTTGGTGGTGCTTGCGGTTTCTACCGGCGTTTTTTCCTTTATGTTAGTGAATGCCTGCAGCCCCATCTGGTCCATCTGGCTGTCCGGCATCAGCACCAGTTGCGAACGACCGGTGGGCGATGTGGCACAACCCGTGGCAAGGGCAATGCCAAGGATGAGGGATGTCAGTCGGTTTCGCATTGCGGGTTCCTGTATGTGATGCGGCCATTATAACCGGAGTAAGCCGCGCTCAAAACAGGCACCTTGATTACCCGCTCCGATGGCATTATCGCAAACAGCCAACGAACCGTCGGCTGTACCCGCAGATTCAGCCCAGGTAACGGCTGGCCTGCTTGAAAAAATCCGGCCGTTCCGGCAATTCACTGCGCAACACGCTTACCGGCAGGACAATCCTGCGCTCACCGATGGCCGAGAACAGCCCAATCAGCTGCAGATCATTTGCAGGCTCATCTGACGACGCTTCTGTCCTGACACCCATGGCATTCAGACGCATACGTACCTCGTCACGGTGGACACAGCGCGCGGGCTGCGCCAGCACCTCAGCCAGTACTTCAAGATTTCGTTCCAGCCCACCGCTGGCGTTACCGAGCGCCAGCAGCTCGGCTTCCACGGCATCAATCTTTGCTGCCAGGGCCCCCATATCCGCTGCGGGTTCTTCGCCAGCCGAAAGCATGCTTTCGAGCCCCCAACCACCGTTCTTCATCGCCGCGAGCTTTTTGTCGAGCAACTTCTGTTCGCGTTTCAGCTCCTGCTGTTTACCACGTCTGGCCGAGATTTTTTCCAGTGCCATTTTGAGCAAATAATCGAATCCGCGCTTCTTCAGCTCCAGGCTGGTCTCGGCCTCGTTGTCGGAAGCACACACGAACCGGTGATTGAAGAAGTTAACGCTGACCTGCTGCACATCCCGCCGCACCCGGTCACCCTGTTGCTGCATACCGAGTACATTGCGCTCCTTCCACTCCAGGCTAAGCAGGCCAAATATTTCGTCAGGCGGGAGTCCGGAATAGCCTTGCAGGTAATCGCTGATAGTCCTGAATCTACCCAGCACCTCCTGCAAGTGGTCTTTTGACGCAAAAAAAACGCGCAAGCGAGGGTCGGTGCTATAGCTTTTCCGGCCAAAAGGCACAGCTTCCGGCAGGCCATCGACAAGCTCTATGATGTATCTGGCCGCCAGCTCGACGGGTTCACGTAGCTGCTTGCGATAATTCCCAAGCGCTCGCAGGCGCGGGTCCGTGCCATCTACAGCCCGTTCGATCGCCCGCTCGATCAGCGCCTGGTCCAACCCGCCGGACTTGCTCTTGTCAGGAGAAAACAGGGAACTCAAAAAACTCAGCATCAGCGTCTGACCCGGTTCTATTCAGTGAGCATTGAGGTTACCCGATGCACGGAAGTACTGGCAACAGGTATAGCAGGCGGGCGCCTGCCTGGCATAACATCCGGGCATACTGATACTTGAATCCTTCTGTATAGCGTATCCCGGTCATAGCTACATCCCCTTGATACATCATTGTAACTCGCACAGGTGTGTACGATACTGGGAGATTGTCACAACACATGATAAAAACAACCAATCAAGCTCTTTCTGAAATCAGGGAACAACGATGCCAAACAAATTAACGTGCTTCAAAGCCTATGATATTCGCGGCCAGCTGGGCACTCAAATTGATGAAAAAATCACCTATAACATAGCGCGTGCTTTTGGTGAGACATTAAAACCCAAAGTGGTCGTGGTCGGTGGTGATGCTCGTGAAACCAGTGAAGCGCTCAAGTTAGCTGCCGCTGAGGGCTTAAGAGATGCCGGGGTGGATGTTATAGACATTGGCATGGCAGGCACTGAAGAAATCTATTTTGCCGTTTCTCACCTGGGTATAGATGGTGGCATTGAAGTCACTGCATCTCATAATCCGATTGATTACAACGGCATGAAGCTGGTACGTGAAGACAGTAAACCTGTTTCTGGTGACACCGGCTTATTTGATATCAAAGCAGTCGCAGAAGAGGCTGATTGGGCTGAGACGGCCCCCTCGAAACGTGGTAGCTATCAACAGCAAACGCTGCTATCAGAATATGTAGCGCATTTGCTGGGTTATATCAATAGCAAGAATATCAAGCCTTTAAAATTAGTGGTTAATTCAGGTAACGGCGCAGCTGGCCACGTTGTTGATGAGCTTGAATTACAGTTTGCAAAGCACGGTATTCCTATTGAGTTTATCAAGGTTCACCACCAGCCTGACTCAAGCTTTCCCAATGGCATTCCAAACCCGTTATTACTTGAAAACCGCCCCCATACTGCTGATGCGGTGATCGAACATGGTGCTGATATGGGCATTGCCTGGGATGGTGATTTTGACCGCTGTTTCCTGTTCGATGAACAGGGAAATTTTATTGAAGGGTATTATATCGTAGGCTTGCTTGCTGAAGCTTTTTTACAAAAGAGTCAGGGTGAAAAAATTATTTTTGATCCCAGGGTCTACTGGAATACGGTTGACATCATTGAGGCAAATAACGGGCTGCCGGTCATGTCTAAAACAGGACATGCTTTCATTAAAGAGCGTATGCGAAAAGAAGATGCTGTTTATGGTGGCGAAATGAGTGCGCATCATTATTTTCGTGATTTCTTCTACTGTGATAGCGGCATGATTCCCTGGTTACTGGTTGCAGAACTTTTGTCTGTGAAGGGTGAAAGCTTGTCGGCGTTGGTAAAAGACCGGATTCTCAAATTCCCAAGTTCAGGCGAAATTAATTTTAAAGTTAAAGATTCAGATTCTGTGTTTGAACGGATCAAGAGTTATGACTGGGGTGAAACGCCTGAAGTAGGTAACATGGACGGTTTGGATATGGTGTTTGCAGCGTGGCGTTTTAATATTCGCAGTTCCAACACCGAACCCTTGATTCGCCTCAACATTGAAAGCAAGGGAGATGCGGATTTGGTCGCACAGAAGTTAAAGATAATGGAAAGCCTTATTTTCTAGCCACCCTAGACATAACATGTCTACCCGCCTGCCTATGAAAAGAATTTTTGCTGGCCTTGCGCTGCTGCTGGTAATAGCCGCCCCGTGTCAGCCGGCAGACACTCAAGGCAACCCCTGGACAAACATCGATGCGCAGGGTGAGGCGCGTATCCAGTTATACTTTTTCTGGTCTACGCATTGCCCCCACTGCACCCGGGCCCTGCCGTTCGTGACCGGGCTGGCACAGCGCTATCCGTGGCTGGAACTGCAGGCACTGGAGGTCAATGCCGATGGCGCCCATGCCCGGCGCTACCGGGAACTGGCAGCGACGCTGGGACAGCAAGCTAGCAGTGTGCCGGGCTTCCTGTTCTGCGGCACCATGACAACCGGCTTTGACACGGATGCGACCACCGGGGCCGCCCTTGAACAGTCGCTGCGCAGCTGTTACCAACTGGTGCTGACAAACAGCCTTGCAGGCTGGCAGATATACGCCCGAATGCAGCATGACGCACCCGTACATTTGCCGGTTTTCGGAGATCTTGATCTGCGCACCCTCTCCCTGCCAGCGTTCACGCTGGTGCTTGCAGGACTCGATTCCTTCAACCCCTGCGCCTTTTTCGTGCTGTTGTTTCTACTCAGCCTGCTGGTCCATGCCAGGAGCCGGGGCCGCATGCTGCTTATCGGTGGCACCTTCGTGTTTTTCTCCGGCCTGATCTACTTCCTGTTCATGGCTGCCTGGCTCAATCTGTTCCTCGTGGCTGGCGAACTGACGTGGGTAACGACCCTGGCGGGGCTGCTGGCAGTGGTGATTGCCCTGATCAACATCAAGGACTTCTTCTGGCTGCACCGCGGCGTCAGTCTGTCCATCCCGGACCAGGCCAGGCCGCGCCTGTACCAGCGCATTCGTGGTCTGTTGTATAGCGGGCGTCTGCCGGTCCTGCTGCTCGGCACGGTGGCGCTGGCACTGGTCGCCAACAGCTACGAGTTGTTGTGCACGGCGGGCTTTCCAATGGTTTATACACGGCTACTGACGATCAACGAGCTGGCGCCCTCCGCCTACTACGGCTACCTGCTGCTCTATAACGTGATCTATATCATTCCCTTGCTGCTCATCGTCGGCATCTTCAGCTTCACCCTTGGCGCCCGTAGACTGAGTGAGCGCAGCGGACGCTTGCTGAAACTGCTGGCGGGCCTGATGATGCTGGAGATGGGACTGGTCCTGGTGCTGACACCGTCGCTGTTAAACAACGCAGGGGTCGCCCTGCTATTGCTGTGTGTGGCGCTGTTACTAACATGGATTGCTGCGCGCTTGCTAGCGGATTAAGGTGCCGTAAACCATAAATGCTCGGTGATAAACAGTGATCATGCTGAGAAATATCCTGTCACAGCTATAACGCGGCAAATGATTCAGGAATAGGCCTGTTTTAAATAACCGTTAATTTTTTTATGTATACCCTGCGGGGACTTTACAATATCCTGTATCAACTGAAACAGTGGATAGTCTGCGGTGTTAAACAAGCGATGCTGACTCACCATCTCGAGCGTGTGGATACCCTCCCCTTCGATACCACTGGCCTCTTCTCTTGCCAGCATGCACCCCAGTTCATGATGATGTGAATCCTCACTGGTGGCAGTAGTGATCAGGTCCCCCAGACCTGCGAGGTGATAAGGACTACC
>CAJQPV010000210.1 GCA_905480305.1 uncultured Gammaproteobacteria bacterium
TTCAAGTCCCAGCCGGGGATCGATATCCGGGGCGGCCTGCTGTTGCTCACAAGAGCAAAGAAACACCGTCAGCACAAGGAACAAAATTGTAGTAAGGATTCGCATACCCGGATGCTACTATCAGTTATCATCAAATATCAAATTGACCTGATTGCGACCCGAAAATATGAACCGCGCGTCTCAAATAGCCGCAATCCACCGACATGTATTGATGCTGGCTTTTATCGTCTTTGGCCTTGAACAGGCTTTCGCCGAAAGCAAAGAGGTAAAACCGCTCGATAATGCAAAGCCGCTGTGGGAGGCCGGTGTCGGAGGCTTTGCGGGTTCAATACCCGATTATCCTGCGGCCGGACAAAATACTTTTCGGGCTTTAGCCCTTCCCTACCTGATCTACCGTGGCGATTTCTTGCGTGTAGGTGGCGAAGAGAACCGGGGTGCGATAAGCGGTCGCTTTATTAAAAACGACCGGTTTGAGCTCGATCTCAGCCTCAGTGCTGCTTTTCCCGTCGACTCCGGCAGCAACCGTGCCCGCCGCGATATGCCGGACCTGGATTTCCTCTTCGGCATCGGTCCTCAATTGATATTCAAGCTGGTCAACGAACCCGGCCACAGGATGCTGAATTTGAATTTACAGGTGCGTTCGATTTACTCGACGGATTTTTCATCCATCAACCATCGTGGTTACGTTTTCAACCCGGAATTCAATTACACCCAGAAACATGTAACCGACCTGGACCTGAAAGTGTTCGCCAGCGCGGGGCCAATATTCGCCACTAAAAAACTGATGGACTATTTCTATGAAGTAGACGAGCGCTACGTTACACCTTCACGCCAGGCCTATGATGCCGACGCAGGTTATCTCGGTACAAATATCACCCTTGGTGTGTCAAAGCGGTTCAACAACCGGTTTCGCCTGATACTTGGCACCCGGCTTGGCCTCCATCACGGTGCCACCAACGACGATAGCCCCCTGTTCAAGGAAAAACTGAACCTGGGCGTCTTTACGGCATTCATCTGGTCCTTTAAACAGAGTGAACTTCCAGCACGTTAAACGGGTTCACTGCCTCGTTCGACGTCAGCGCTGACGTGTTCCGACACCCCCGCCAGGTTTATCTACTGTGCCTTTCAAATCTGCTATGAATCCGGTGCCGGAGATACTTCCGCATCGAGACGCATATTGAAAGCGCGCACAGCAGACTTGACGGTGTGAAAACGATATTGCGCATGGCGCGCACGCTGCTTGACACCCCAGTCATAATTAAAAAACCTCGACAGACCCCGCTTTACACGGGCAGTGGCCAGGATAATACCCCGGGCAGACAGTTCCTCTCGAAGCTCCTCGAACTTTTGTACTGCGGTAATATCAACCACATTGACCGAACTCATGTCTACGACAACCCATTCCACCGGTGTTTTGGAAGCAAGGATAACTGCACGCACACGATCCCTGAAGTAATCGGCATTAAAAAATACCAGGTTGGCATCGAACCTGTACAGAATGAGTCCCGGTATGGTGATGGCATCCGGGAAGTCGGCGACATGGTGAAACCCCTTTATCCCCTTCACCCGTCCCAGCACCGCGTCGTGCGGTCGGGACACGACCGTTAACAACCAGAACAGTGACAGGGCCACGGCAAGCAATACCCCGGGGAGTACGCCAAGTATCAATACCCCCAGCGTAGTGCCGACCGAGAGCAGCAGCTCACGGTGGCTTGCTTCATACAGGTTGCGCAACTCCCTGAAGTCAAACAGGCCAACGGCTGACACCATGATCACTGCGGCCAGTGCAGCAGTGGGCACATAACCGAGTGGCTCGGTCAAAAAGAACAGGATAACAAGCATCGCAGCCGCTGCCACGACCCCCACCAGCTGGGTCTTGCCACCCATGGCATTGTTTACTGCGGTACGTGAATCTGCGCCGGTTACCGGAAAGCCCTGGGCAAGTCCGGAGGCAATATTGCAGGCGCCGAAGGCAATCAGTTCCTGGTTGGCATCGACCTCGTAGCGGTTACGCCGCGCAAAGCTCTTGGCCGTCAGCACACCGCTGGTAAAACTGACCAGGGCGATGCCTGCCGCGTCGGCAAAAAGCATCTTGAATGTGGCTGATTCGAAAGTGGCAATATGCAGGGAAGGCAGCCCTGCCGGCACACTTCCAAGCACAGCAACACCGTTTTGATCCAGGCCGAGCATCACTACCATGATGATTCCAGCAACCACAACGACAAGGGCAGCTGGCAGCCTGGGAGCAATCCTGCGCAGGATGAGCAGGGCGGCGAGAAGACCCAGACCGAGCACCAGTGTGGGTAGATGCGAGTGATCGAGCTGGACGATGAATTCAGTCAGTTTCGGGAAAAACTCCTCTGCCTCGCCGGAGTAGCCGAACAGTTTCCGGAGCTGACCCGCGATGATGATGAGCGCGATACCATTCAGGTATCCGGTGAGAATCGGCTGCGACAGAAAGTTGGCGATAAATCCCAGTCGCGAAAACCCCGCAACGACATACAAGATACCCGTCATCAGGGTCAGAATCACCATCAGCGCCAGATAACGCTCGGGGTCACCACCGGCCAACGGTCCCAGGCTCGCAGCAACGATAATACAGGTCGCCGCATCCGGGCCGGTCATCAGTTGACGTGAAGAGCCAAACAGCGCGTAGGCCAGCAGCGGGAAGATGGCCGAGTACATACCAACTACTGCCGGAACACCTGCAAGGTCGGCATAGGCAATACCCACAGG
Source organism: uncultured Gammaproteobacteria bacterium (assembly GCA_905480305.1). Lineage (GTDB taxonomy): Bacteria > Pseudomonadota > Gammaproteobacteria > UBA9214 > UBA9214 > UBA9214. The sequence continues at coordinate 2,737 of CAJQPV010000210.1, forward strand.
CAGCGCAATAGCCGCCACCGACAGACCAGCACCCAGGTCACTGCGCAGCCAGGAGCGTTCATAGCGGCGAAAGATTCCCAGTCCGGGCATGAATTTATGCGCAAATCCAAACATATATCCTTGTTTATCCTCGCTGCTCAACAATGGTTGTCACTATCTGCTGCGTCAGTATAAACATATCTTTTCAAAAATCGATTTGAACAATAAAGTTGGGTAGCTGGCACCACCTGCACAGTGAAGACACGGCAGGGATATACTCTCTGCCTAAATACCATTGGCGGCATGTTGACAGGCTTCAACTTGGCACAGAACCAGCTAAAGAAAGCATTACCAATAACACAAGGAGGTAAAAATATGGGCGCTGGCGTAATCCCCTTTACCGTAATCGGCGGCAAGGTCTCTTTTTTGTTTCAAACAACATTTAGCGGTAGAAAAGTTGGCTGTCTTATTGACTTTGGCGGCGGCCTCGGAGCTGGCGAAGACTTTAAGGATACCGCCATACGTGAGTTTGTCGAAGAAACTGAAACCATGTATCTCGCAGATGATATACAGCAGGCATGCCGCAGCGTTGCAAGAGTAAAACGTCAAATTCCAATAGTTGAGAAGCTGTTTAATGCGACCCTGTCGGCTCACCCACACTGGTGGTGCAAACGGGCGCCCGGAGACCCCGTCAATCCAAAGCTGTGGAGAACGTTCTTTATCGAATTTCCGTACCGTGATATTGACAAACTGAACCGGGAATGGGCTGCTGATAAAAACGGGCGATTCAAGAAAAGACGTGAATTATTCTGGGTGACCGGCAATGACCTGCTCGCCATCTATGACCATGCTCCCAACAAATTGTGGAAACGTGTCCGACAACTTGAAAATGCAAAAGAGACTATTCACTCGATCCTGCTGAGCAAAGATAACGCCCATAAATGCTGAGCGTAACAACCCTGCCGGGCACCGCATTGATCGACCCGGTCACTTTCCGCCAATAAATACTCAGGACTCGCAGGGGATTGTC
>CAJQPV010000211.1 GCA_905480305.1 uncultured Gammaproteobacteria bacterium
GGCGAGCAGGAGCAGGGCCAGCGGCCACGGACTCCGCACCGCGCTTCGCAACAGGTCGTGACCGGCTTCAATCCAGACCCAGCCATCGAGGAGGGCGGTGAATTCCCCGGGCAGCGTTTTGAATGCCTTCAAGCTGAAGGCAGGCGCGCTCTTAACCCAGAGCAGGTGCTCGGCGAGAAACTGATCGTATTCCCTGGTTATCGCCTTGAGCTGCTTGAGCAGGTCATCCAGGGCATGCAGGCGCCGCAGCTCTGTCCTGTCGTTATTGATGGCTCGTGTGAGGAGCATACGCCTGGTTTCCGCCAGAGTCTGGAACTCGGTGCGCAGCGCTGGCCCCACTGCGATGCCGCTGTCGCCCCCGGTTTGTTCGTCGAGATAAGCGTTGATATCGGCGAGCGAGCGGCGCTCGTCCTCGTTCTCAATGAGCCGCAAACTGATCGTTGTGATGGATCGCTGCAGACGGTTGCGTTTCTGCGTGTAATACTGCGCCGACGGGAGTTGGTGACGCTGCTCTCGGATGGCCCGTCCAATAGGGGCGCCAGAGTCCTCAAGGTCGAGCTTTCGCCGGGTGCTGCGTAAGGTCTCGGTGAGACGCGCGGACAGAGGCCTGAGTTCACGCTCCAGCTCCGATACGGCATCGATCTCGTCGAGCTGCTGCCGTAGCAGCTCAACCAACGACAGGTTAGCCTGGGCAACATCGGCCAGTATGGGCTCGCGGCCGGCGCTGTCCTCGAGCACGGCTTTCGCCTGCGCCGTGACCTGTTCAGCCTGGTCACGGCGGCGCTCATTTACGGCCGCGCGCAGAGCCTCGATACGCAACCCGACGCGACGCACCGTCAGCCTCGTCTCGTCCCGTTGGGCCTGCAGCAGCTCAACGCGTACGCCGTTGGTTAACAGCTCCTCATCCAGCATCGCGATTTCGCTGCGCAGCGCCTCGATCCGCGTCTCGGTGGACCAGCGTCCAGCTTCGGTCAGAAATGCGCCTTGTTCGGTCGGGTGGCGCAAGGCCGCAGTCCCCGGCGTCTCCTCCACCAGCAGGCGCGCCGCCGCGATGCGCTCGCGGACCTGTGCGGGTCGCTGGGTCTCGGTCTCGAGATCCGCCTCAAGAGCGGCCAACTTGGCCTCAATGGCGCTGAGATTGGCGAGCTCCGACTCCAGGTCCTGCTCGAGCTTCTCCAGTCCGACGGCGGGTGTGATGCCGAGTGCCTTGACCGGATCCACTTCACCCCGGCGCTCGATAGCCGCATGGATCGCTGCCACCTGCTCCGGTGCGGTGCCAGCGGTCTTGCGGTAGGACTCGATCGTCTGTCTGTTGGCCCGCGTCGTCTCCAGGTTGGCGATCGCCTGCTGATAGAGTGCAACAACTCGCGTCCTGTCGGCCTCGTCGACCTCCTTTGATTCCCTGACGGCGGCGATGCGGCTCTGGATCTGCTCCGGGGTCAGGGCCGCACGTGTGGCGCCTTCCTGCCCGAGCAGGGGGTTCATGGCAATGAGCAGACAGGCAGCAACCAGTAATGCCACTACCCTGTGATTTCGGTGAAGATGTAAGATCGTTTCTCTTTCTTCTGCTGTCATGGCTGATTCTCCCCAAATATTCACGATTACTTTCGCTCCACCATTTCTACTTCCAAAGGCCGCTGTTCGCTGTCTTTCGCCCAGTAGGTGACCCGGAACGGGAGCGAGAACTGGATCCCATGATCTTCGAATGCGCGGAAGATCTCGAAATTCACTTTTTCGTTGAACGCTACGAAGTCCCAGTATTCATCCAGGTGGTACCAATAGGACAACCGAATATTGAACGAGTCGTCGTTGAATTCATCGAAAAAGACTTGCGGGGCTCTTTCCGGATCCATTCCTTGATGGTTCTTCAGTGTCGCTCGGATAAGGGTGATGGCAGATTCGACTTTCTCCCGCGGCGTATCCAAAGGAATGCGAATATTCGCGCTCCTGAAGAGGGCCGGTCGACGCCCGAGGTTTTCGATGTCCCTGCGCGCCATTTCATCGTTGGGAATGGAAATCAGGTGTCCCGCAAATCGGGTTCGAATCCTTGTTGAACGCAAACCAATAGACTCGACCACCCCGTCATGCGCGCCAACGATGATGCGCTCGCCCACTCGAAAGGGCTTATCGGCCATGATCATCAATGTTCCGAAAAGGTTCTTCAGCGTATCCTGGGCAGCCAAAGCCACGGCCAGGCCGCCAATCCCGGCACTGGCTAATAGAGCCATGACCGGAAGACCGAGATACTGGCCGCCGAACAGAAACAGGACCACCGACACAACAATGCTCAACACCACGGATATAAGACGAATAAACTGAGCATCCAGACCCTGAGAACGGATGTTCGGAGAGGCAATGATGATCTCGTTGAGCCGTCTGCTTGCTGCGAACACAACGATGAAGGAGGCCCCCAGGGCCACTAGAGTGGTGACGAATCTCACCAATTCCAGGGGACTGCCACGCACGGTCAGGATTTCGTAAGCAAGATGCTGCAACGCAAGAGGGGTCAGCATCGCGGCGATGGGGAAGACGAGCGTCAGACAGTATTTAACCAGGCTGGTTGTGCGGGTTCGATCGGCGAGCCTGCGCTGCAGCCGATAGGCCATCGCCATGAGGGCAATTGCCGCTAGCGACAAGAGGAGAAGCCCCGGCCATTTCCATACCGTCAGACCAAACCTGCGCTCTTTCGCCCACTCCGGAAGTTGAGCCACCAGGCGCGCCATAAACGGGTTGCCGGGCGCAGCAAAATACCATCGTAAGATTTCCGGGGAGACCGCAATGCCGGTCGTCCGATAGGGTAGGTGGCGGATACCTTCAAAATACGAGGGCAAGCGTTCGACCGTACCTGGGGAAAACAGGTACTCGTGCCTTCGGGGGCCTTCCGCCACGCGGGCGATCGTGATGCGCATCCCCGGGATTCGCCACTGGGGCAGTTGCTCCGGTCCCCCGACAGCTTCAATGGCTGCTTGGTCGGGGATGTCCTCCCACGGCGGCACCTCGAGCCGATCGAGAATCTCTTTGAGATAGAAGGCTGCCTCACCTGCCCTGTCAACGCGGGCAAAGGCCGGCAGGTCGCTCGTATCGAGGGTATCGAGGGCCCGTATGGCAATCGCGTGATATTGCGGGTCGTTGCGATCCAGGAATTGTCTCGACTCAATAAGTCCATAGATCTCATTCATGGCATCGAGGAAGCTTTTGAGTGTCGCCCGCGGGCTTGACGTATCGGCAGGTCCATGCACTTCCGGTTGCTCTGCCGCGGCCGTCCCTGGTCCCAACGCACAACTGGCGAAGAAGAGAAGCGCTACCAGGGCGGCGCGTCTCACGGTGGCAAGCCGTGTCATTACAACAGTAGCGAGACGCCTGGTTCGGTACGCACCGGGCTGTCGTAGGGTTTCTTTGTTCATAGCGCTCTAATACCTGCTCGAAACATTGTGATAAACGAGGGCGCCGTGGATGTCGACTTTGCATCGGTCGGCTGTAAGTGCCAAACCTTTCATATACCCATGTCCGGAATCCGCCCGGCATATGCATCAGGGTGCAAGGATAAAATCCGGCGGTGCATTCTCCCAGGGATAACCGTCCAGGGCCATCTGGTAACCGCGATCCAGGAGTTTTTTCATGTAAACCGGATCGAAGCTTTCAGTCGGCTTATCAGTAAAGTCCGGCGGAATGTAGGCCAGGTTGAAGTCGTTGCCGTCACGCCTGCACAGCGCATATATCTGGTAGAGATCACCGACACCCTGCGTCCTGATGAGTGATTCAATGGTGCGCGATGCGATAGGCACGACATTGCGTCTAATGCCCTGATAATCCGGATCAAGAAAAGAGTTTCGAATCACGTAGACTTGAGGTGTTCCCTGTGCCTTGAGTTTCTCTGTGATCTCTTCCCAGTCTATTGCTGCCGGGTAGACGAACACCTGTGAACCTGTGCCGCCATCCACGTGTAACTCGTCGTATCGTTTACCCTCGGCTTCCACTGGAATGATCACGGGCGGGAAAGCAATAGGTATTGCTGCCGACGCCCGCAGTAATTCATGTATCAAGGTCATCTTTTGCGGGTAGTCACTGGCCGCAATGGCGCCGATATTCCAGATTACCGACCGGCCGGCATCAAGATTCACGGTACCGACGAACAGGCGCCGGCCTCTTTTATGCTCCCGGGCAATGGCATCGATCATGTCGGCATCAATGTACTTTGCGATCAATTCCTGCAGAGGTGTTGTGTCTGTTACCGAATCGCCAAAGGCCGCAGCAAACATATTACGTTTCACAGCAATGTCTTTGGTGGTGGTCGTCGTATACACCTCTTTCATTTCATCATCATAGTCCGGACCCAGAAAAGCGAACGGTGCGGTCAAGGCACCCGTGCTGACCCCGGTCACCATGCTGAATTCAGGACGTTCGCCCGTCGCGGTCCATCCGATGAGCAGTCCTGCTCCGAAAGCCCCGTTCGCACCCCCGCCGGAGATCGCGAGGTAATTGTGTGGTTTGTCATAAATCCCAGCGTAGTCCCTGCGAAAATCTGCATCAGTAAATTCTTCGAACCTTTCCGCAGCGAAAGTCGGCCATTCGTCTCCCCAGAATCGTGCCTCCGGAATACCCGGGATTTCTGCTTTCAAGGTGTACTCGGGGGGAAGCGGCTGGCGCTGCGGTGTACTGGCACAACCCGTCAGGATGAGCAGGAGAGCAACAGTACTCCACTGGCTTGTTTGTT
>CAJQPV010000212.1 GCA_905480305.1 uncultured Gammaproteobacteria bacterium
GATTTCAAAGCCCGGGGTGATCGGATAACCTGCATACTTTTTGGCGGATGCGTAAAGTCCCATGCGGGTAACACAGTCGGCGAAATTCACACCAATGGCGGCCACATCAACGAGAACTTCGTCGGCACCGGGTTGCAGATCAGCATGCTCTTCAATTTTTAGCTGTTGATAGCCGCCGGGCTTGTGGATGACGACCTTTTTCATGAGGTGATGATAGCAAACCGGCAAGCTGTGTGTTGTTGCAAGCGGCGCCTGTTATTTCACCTGCAGCAGCGGGCTGCTGCTGGTTTTAATGGGTGCTTTGGTTCTTTCCCCAGAGTTCTTCGAGTCGTGAATCGCGACCGCAACCGTAACGATAGAACTTGTAACGCACCGGATTTTTTGTGTAGTAATCCTGGTGGTAATCTTCTGCCGGATAAAATTCAGTAGCCTGGGTGATTCTGGTTAACACTGGTTTGTCGAAAGGTTTTAGTTCGACCAGTGCCGCCCTTGATTGTTCTGCGAGCTGTTTCTGTTCGGCGTCATGATAGAAAATTTCGCTGCGGTAGTGGTTGCCGAAGTCGCAGAACTGACCGTCGACCCGGGTCGGATCTATGTTGTGCCAGAATACATCCAGTAATTCTGCGTAACTGACTTTTTCCGGATCATAGACAACCTGTACAACCTCCGCATGTCCGGTATTGCCATGAGATACCTGTTTGTAGGTCGGATTTTTTTCTGCGCCTCCGCTGTATCCGGAAGTGGTCGAGACAACGCCATCAAGCTTGTCAAACGGTGGTTCCATACACCAGAAACAGCCACCGGCAAAGGTGGCGGTTGCTGTCGACGCAGCGGCGCCGGCATTAAAGCTCAAGCAGAACAGCAGTAGCAGTGGGTACCAAGGTGACAGCTGGGTGGTTTTCATGTCTTTATCCCGTTTTTCAATTCATTGAATAGCCTGTGCTATGGACAGCAGGCCGGAAGCTTTGTTTCATGGTTCGGCCACTGCAGCTGGCAAATAAAAGCGTCCGCTGCGCATGCATCGGCTGCGTCTTGCCCGTCATTTTCCGATGTTTTTCAACATGAAAAAATAAATCTATATAAAACAATTAGATGTAAATGTATCCAGGGAGTCGTAAGGGGCCCGCAATGCTGACTGTTGCGCGGTTGCCATTCAGCAGGCCGGGATTGATAATCCGCGCATGTTGTTCTTTATTTATGCGCATCCTGTAAGGCGTGTTCCCTGTGTTGCGCGAGGGGCCGGACCTGTGGGGCAGGCATTTGCTTAAACATCGTGCGCTGATCGGTCTGATTTCAGGGCCGCTATTATTTTTCCTGGTATTGTTATTACCACTTCCCGAAGGAATGAGCCCTGCAGGACTGAGAGTCGCTGCAGTGACCGTGCTGATGGCGGTATGGTGGATCAGCGAAGCGATCCCGGTGCCGGCAACTGCGTTGTTGCCGATTGTGTTATTTCCGCTATTGGGTGTCTTGAGTGGCGCTGAAGTTACCCGCGCCTATGGCAATCACCTGATCTACCTGTTTCTGGGTGGCTTTCTGATTGCGGTTACGATGGAGCGCTGGAACCTGCATCACCGGATAGCCTTGCACACCATTCGCATGGTCGGTGTTACGCCGCGGCGTATGGTACTTGGTTTTATGCTGGCGACCGCTTTTCTCTCGATGTGGATCAGCAACACGGCGACTACCATGATGATGGTGACCATTGCGATGGCCGTGCTCAAAGAGGTTGAACATGAAATAGATCACCAGCCGGGTGAAATGTGGTTCGGCACGATTCTGATGCTGGGTATCTGTTATGCCGCATCCATTGGCGGGGTCGCGACGCTGATTGGTACACCGCCAAACGCCATTTTTGCCGGCGTTTTGGAAAAAACCTACGGTATCAGTATCAGTTTTACCGACTGGATGAGGTTTGCGTTACCGTTGTCGCTGGTGATGCTGGCGCTGACCTGGTTGTACCTGACGCGCATGCTGTGCCGGCAAACAAGCATGCGTATTGCTGGCGGTGCTGCGTTAATCCAGCAACAGCTGGCTGCACTGGGGCCGATGTCCCGACAGGAGAAGCAGGTGGGGCTGGTGTTTACGACAGTGGCCCTGCTGTGGGTTCTGCGCGGCCTGTATCAGCCTGCCGGGCTGGCGCTGGTGAAAGACTCAACCATTGCCATTGCCGGTGCCTTGCTGTTGTTCCTGATCCCTGTGAGCCTGAAAAGAAGAGAATTCCTGCTTGACTGGAAAACGGCGGTCACTATTCCCTGGGATATCATTATTCTTTTTGGTGGTGGTTTCGCACTGGCGCAGGGTTTTGGTGAATCCGGACTGACACGCTGGCTGGCTGAGCAGTTAACGGTATTGCAGGGCATCGATACAGTACTGGTCATTGCTGCCGTGGTACTGCTGGTTATCTTTTTGACAGAGGTGACATCCAATACAGCCACGGCGTCACTGTTGTTGCCGGTAATGGGTGCGCTGGCGAGCGCAATTGATGTGAGTCCCTTCGGTCTGATGGTGGCGACCGTGATTGCCGCCTCGTTTGCCTTTATGTTGCCGGTCGCAACGCCCCCGAATGCCATCGTTTTCAGCAGCCGCTGCGTGAGCATCATGCAAATGGCACGGGCAGGCTTGCTGCTTAACCTGGCAGGCGTGGTGGTGATAACCGGATTTGTTTACTGGCTGTTGCCGCTGTTATGGGGTTCACACCCTGATACGGGCGCGCTGTTGCCGGTTATTCCTTAACGCGGGCAAGTACCGTGACTTGAAAGGAAATCTGTTCGAGGAACGCCTGGGTGTCGCGGGCACCGGCCGCAATGTTCATGCGTACCCGTCCGGATTCTTCATCCAGTTCACCGGCGGCACCGAAGATTTGCCAGCCGGCAAAGCTGGCCACGCCGTCGGTGCGGCTGCCGGCGAGAGAGGATGTGGCAACAATGTTGATGACTTCCTCATTTTCAACATCATAGCTGCGGCCGACGTCAAAACAGACGACTTCCAGTGACCAGCGCGGATGCGGCAGGCCGCCGGTTAGTTCTACTTCGGCCATGCCGCTGTAGATAAACATACGGTTTGCACCATCCGGACCCGTTACATGAACTTCCATTTCCTGCATGTTGGTGAGACGGTTTGGTTGAATAAAGTTATTAATGGCCATGCTGGTCCTCCGGTTGGGTACGGTTCTCCTTGTGAAAACAGAAGCGTGTTTGGCTAGACAGTTATTTGACGATAGTTGGTGCCATAAGGCAAGTTGCGCCGCGTGATTCTGTGATGAAGACGAGAATCAGTCTTGCTGGTGCAGGTTATGGTGCTGGGGCACCGGGAACGGCATGACTTTGCTGCTGTTATCGGTTGCGATGATCTTGTTGCTGCCTTCACGCTCGACTTCATCAATGCGAATCACGGCCTGCAGCGGGATGTAGGTGCGTTTTACGCCGCTGAACTCTGACTTCAGTTTTTCTTCCGAGGGGTCTACAACGATTGCGGAGCGTTCGCCGAAGATGATGCCTTCTACTTCCAGGAAGGCATACATGTTGCCCTGGTGGATTTCACGGGCATGCAGCTCGTAAATGTCCCCCTGGTTGTAAAACGAGATACGGTATATTTTGTCTTCGTTCATTTCGCCCCCGCCTGCTGTTGTTATTGTTCAATCAGATGATCGAGCTTGTCATCCATATGCATTTCGGTTAGTTCTGTGAAGCCACCAATGCAGACGTCGTCGATGATGATCTGCGGCACCGTGCGTGCGCCATTGGTGGCAACAGAAAATTCGCGGCGCGCTGCCGAATCGGTGTCGATCATGGCCTCTTCGTAGGAGATGTTCCATTTTTTCAGTAGCTGCTTTGCCTTGTCGCAAAACGGGCAGGTAGCCGTGCTGAATATCTTCACTCTGGCCATGGTCATGGTTCCATGTTGTGGTTGGTTGATGATGGCGGCGAATTATACTGTAAAACCACAGGCTAATTTACCTTGATGTGTGAGGAAATCTTTTAGCTTGTGAATTCCCCATGCGCCCGGTTTTTTTTCAGTTTCCCCCGGGTTTCGGAAAACGGATAACTTTCTTCTGCGGCGACAGGTTTATTTCGTCGAATACGGTGCCCTGACGAGCTTCGAGAATCATCTGCACTGCCAGCGCGACATCATCAGGGAGAATGTAATTGTCGGGGGCCTCGCCCGGATGAAAATCCAGTTCGTTGAAGAATTCTGTTTGTACCATGCCGGGATTGATGATGCTGACACGCAGGCCGCTGGCGGCACATTCCTGCCGCAGTGCCTGTGCCAGTCCGCGCAGGCCAAATTTTGCCGCTGAATAAACGGCACCGCGCTTGCCGCCGGCCAGTGCGGCTTCCGAGCCCATGAAAACAATGTTACCGCTGCCGCGTTGTTTCATGCCGGGTAACACGGCACGTACCAGGTAGAGCTGGCTGGTCAGGTTCAGATCAAGCAACTTGCGAATTTGCGGTGGGGAGAATTCTTCCAGTGAGCCAAAGCGCCCGCTGCCGGCACAGCAGATCAGGCCGTCAATGACGCTATCTTTTTTGATCAGTGCGTCCAGTCGGGCAGGCAGTTCGTCAAGATCGGATAAATCCATGCAAACCGGCGTGAAGCGCTGATCGTCGCAGGGGAACTTGCTGAAGTCGCGCGCCACTCCGGTGACCCGGTAACCCTGTTGCAGCAGCCGGGTGCTAATGGCACGCCCGATGCCGGAACTGGCGCCGCTGACAATGATGTGCTTGTCTGTCATCAGGCTGCCAGCCCGCAGGGAAACAGGGCGGCTTCCGGTATATGTTTCAGTAATTCTGCGGTGCAGAAATCTGTCATTTCACGCTCCAGTGATTGCGGGTAGGAAATCATGCCGGCAGTCTCGGTGAAGTTGCCGGCAAACAGTGCCTCATCGGGATACAGGCGCACAATATTCCTGAAATAGGTGCGTGGCAGGCGGAACGGACCGAGGCTGACAGAGTGCAGGCGGGTGGTATCCAGCGGGCCGAACAGCTGTGCAAACAGGCGGGTGTACTGCTGCTGGTAGTCTGGATGATAAATCATGGGGTCAAACCGCAGGCCAACCGGCCAGCCGGCATGTTGCAGCTTTTGCATGGCTTCGACGCGTCGTTCAATGGTGGGCACCTTGTGTTCCAGTGCGGCATGAACTTCCGCAGGAGTGAAACTGAATGCAATCACCGCGTTCGGAATGGCTGGCTGTCTCAGCAGGCTGCGTATCTGTGTACTCTTGGTGCGCAGTTCAATGTGTGCAGCCGGACGCTCTGCAAAGAAAGGCAGGAAGTGTTCTGCGAAGCCGGACACCGGTTCCAGTACCAGGCTGTCGCAGTCATAGCCGGAGAAGAACCAGCAGGGTTCGTTGTCTGCCTGTGCCAGCACCGTGTCAATATCCCCGGTGAAGTCTTCATAGTTTACATACAGCACGTAGTTCGCCGAGCGGTACATGCCCTGCAGAAAACAGTAACGGCAGTCATACAGGCAGTTGAGCATATGGGAGAAATAATAGTTGTTGCTGCCGCCAATGCCATAGCCCTCGGGGGTTTCCAGTATGCGGCCGTCATGCTTGTGGGCGAGGATCAGTGACGGCTTGCGCTTTTGCAGGCGAAAGTCCTGTGACTTCGGGTTGAATACTTCACCGTAGCGCTCGCAGCTGATCTGTGTTGCCTGCGGGAAACGTTCGCAGATAGCACGGCTGCGCGGGTGTGCGGCAACCTGTTCTTCTATATATATGTTATTGAACATGATCAGGCGTTGCTCACAAGGGTGTCGAGGTGCTGCCGCAGGCACTGTAACACCTCGGTTGCGCTGTTCTTTTTCTGCAGCTGTTCCAGCAGCAGTGATTCTCCGCCGGCGAGTGCCTGCCAGCGCCGCCCAAGCTGTTGCAACTGGTGCTGCTGTGAGACGCTGAAATGCCAGCGTGCGGTCAGTTGTGCCAGTTGCGGATGCGGCGCATGCCAGTGATTGTATTCCCC
>CAJQPV010000213.1 GCA_905480305.1 uncultured Gammaproteobacteria bacterium
CTTATATGGGCGTTCGGATACCAGTGCATCGTATACATCTGCTATAGCTACGATTCTTGCTTCAATCGGGATGTCGTTACCCTTCTTTCCGTAAGGGTAGCCTGTGCCATCAAACTTTTCATGATGACCAAGTGCAATAACGCCACCCATCTGCAGGAATTTTGACGGGCTGTCTTTTAGAATGTCGTAACCTATTACGGTGTGATTTTTCATTACTTCGAATTCTTCGCTTGTCAGTTTGCCTGGTTTCAACAGAATGTCGTCACGGATACCAATCTTGCCGATATCGTGCATAGGTGAAGCCATTTCAATAACGTCTGCCTCGTCTTTTGAAAATCCAAGCTGTTCTGCAATGATGCGAGAATATTTGGCCATGCGGATTACATGGTTACCTGTTTCTTCATCCCGATATTCACCTGCACGTGCAAGGCGTAACAGTGTTTCACGTTCTCGCATGCGAATTTCACTGGTTGCTTCTGCAACACGGCGCTCCAGCCATCGAGACCGGTCGCTGATTATTTTATATTGCTGATGCTGTGTGAGCAGGTTGCGACAGCGCGCACGGCATTCGTGGTGATCAACCGGTTTCATCAAAAAGTCAGTCGCACCGACTTCCAGTGCCTCATAACGGACATTCTTGTCTTCAATAGATGTAACCATGATGACCGGTATATGGGTTAATGCCGGATTGGAGCGAAGTCGCTTTATGAACTCGATACCATTCATTTCAGGCATTTGGTAATCAGTCAGAACGAGATTGAATGTGTTGGTTTCGGTCCATTTCAGTGCTTCAACCGGGTTTTCAAATGCCTTAACGGTCAGGTCCTCTTCAATGGAAATTACCAGTTGCTGCAGGATTTGACGGCTGGTCAGTTGGTCATCAATTATCAGGATCGTTGCCATTTCAGTTCTCTTATGTGCTGTGTATCTTCGATTTTCGGGGTTTATTGGTCCGCATTGACACCCGGCGGCTGTCCTTTATCAAATTGCTTCTCTATATAAGTCATTGAATAGAATTGAGAATATCCTCTCGATTCATGTACCAAGGTTTATCGGCAAATAACCAAAAAAGTTAATAGTTTCAGCACTCTGTGATCTGGAAAGGGGGTAGAGGGAGGCTTTTTTTGCTTTGACTGCCCGGTATCCACAAGCGGATAACAATTGCCCGGGCAGGGTGTTTTATTGCCAGCGAGGAGGGAGCCGGTAGAATGCGTCTAACGATTATTCGGGGAGTGGGTTATGGAATCAGGGAAACAAGAGGGACGCGCGCCGTCTTTGCTTTCTGTGCTCGGCAGTGTGCTGGCCAGCATGTTTGGCGTGCAAAGCAGCCGCAAGCGCGAAGCGGACTTCACGCATGGCAAGCCGTCACAGTACGTGATAATCGGCTTGTTGGTGACGGTGCTCTTTGTGCTGACTGTATGGGGTGTCGTCAGCCTTGTTATGAAACTGGCCGGAGTTTGAGTCAGAGGGACTGAATCTTCTGTTGCTGTTCCTCAAGGCTGCCGATGGCGTTGCGTAATTCGGCGGCTCTTGCCTGTTCTTTCTCAACGACGGCTGCTGGTGCCTTGGCTATAAAGCCGGAATTAGCGAGCTTGTTTTCACAGCGTCCGAGTTCATCGCTCTTGCTTTGCAGTTCTTTTGAAAGACGGGCAAGTTCTGCATCCTTGTCAATCAGCCCGGCAAGTGGAATAAGCAGTTTCATTTCATCGACAAGTGCCGTTGATGATTCGGGCGCCGTTTCATCAGCTTCCAGCCAGGTGACGGACTCTACACGGCCAACGTTCATGATGTATTTGAGGTTGTCTTCCATCCTTTGCTTGTCAGTTGACGATCCGCCTTGCAGTAACACTGGCAGCAATTTTCGAGGATCGATATTCATACCACTGCGAATTTTACGCACGCCGGCAATGAGGTCCTTCACCCATGCAATTTCTGCAAGCGCTGTCAGGTTGATCCGGTCGTTATTCGGGGCGGGGTAGGGCTGCCGCATGATGGTCTTGCCTTCAATGCCTGCCAGCGGTGCCATACGTTGCCAGATTTCCTCGCTGATAAACGGCGCTATTGGATGAACCAGGCGAAGCACGGTTTCCATAACAGTAACCAGTGTTTGACGCGTGCCGCGCAGTTCTTCAACTGCGCTGTCCGGGTTCGTTAAAACCGGTTTGGATAGCTCCAGATACCAGTCGCAGTACTCATCCCAGATGAAGGTATAGATGGCTTGCGCGGCAAGATCAAAGCGATAGCTGTCTATGCTCTTGATTACTTCCTGTTCGGTTTGCTGCAGCAATGAAATAATCCAGTGGTCGGCTGCGTTTAATGAAACTTCGCCACCATCCTGTCCGCAATCCTTGCCCTCGGTGTTCATCAGCACATAGCGTGCGGCATTCCATAGCTTGTTACAGAAATTACGGTAGCCTTCAATGCGGCCGAGATCAAAATTTATATCGCGTCCGGTAGAAGCAAGCGCGGCGAAAGTGAAACGCAATGCGTCTGTACCATAGGCAGGAATGCCGTTTGGAAAGTCCTTGCGGGTCAGTTTCTCAATCTTGTCTGCCATTTTCGGTTGCATCAATCCGCTGCGGCGCTTGGCAACCAGTGCTTCCAGTTCTATGCCGTCGATCAGGTCAATGGGATCGAGTACATTGCCCTTGGATTTGGACATTTTCTGTCCATGCGAGTCACGAACGAGACCATGAATATAAATTTCACGGAACGGTATTTCATCCATGAACTTCAGGCCCATCATGATCATGCGGGCGACCCAGAAGAAAATAATGTCAAAGCCGGTGACCAGTACGCTGGTCGGGTAAAAGGTTTTCAGTGCCTCGGTTTTTTCCGGCCAGCCGAGGGTGCTGAAAGGCCAGAGCGCCGATGAGAACCACGTGTCAAGAACGTCATCGTCCTGTCTCAGTTCAAGGCCGTCATCCAGTCCATGTTTCTCACGGGCTTCTGCCTCGTCTCGACCGACGTAAATATTGCCGGCATCGTCATACCAGGCGGGAATACGGTGCCCCCACCAGATCTGACGGGAAATACACCAGTCCTGGATGTTGCGCATCCATTCAAAGTAGGTGTTTTTCCAGTTGTCCGGGACAAACTTGATGTCGCCGTTTTCTACGGCCTTGATGGCCGGTTCAGCCAACGGCGCAACTTTTACGAACCACTGGTCAGTCAGGTAGGGTTCTACTACAGAGCCAGAACGATCACCGCGCGGTACCATCAGGCGATGAGCCTCAATTTTTTCCATCAAGCCCTGTGCTTCAAGGTCTGCAACAATACTTTTGCGGGCTTCGTATCGGTACAAACCCTGGTAATCACAGGCGACCTCGTCATTGATGCAGGCATCGACGGTAAATATGTTGATAACCGGCAAGTCATGGCGTTTGCCGACCTCGTGATCGTTAAAGTCGTGTGCAGGTGTGATTTTTACACAACCACTACCGAATTCAGGGTCAACATAATCATCCGCGATGATCGGAATTTCTCGATTCGTTAATGGCAGCGTGATGGTCTTGCCCACCAGTGCCTGGTAACGCTCGTCATCCGGGTGCACTGCCACCGCGCTGTCGCCAAGCATGGTTTCCGGACGTGTGGTAGCAACCACCAGGTGTCCTGATCCGTCTGTCAGCGGGTAGCGCATGTGCCAGAGGTGACCGGCTTCTTCCTCGGAGACTACTTCCAGGTCTGACACGGCGGTATGTAATACCGGGTCCCAGTTGACCAGCCTCTTGCCGCGATAGATCAGTCCTTCTTCATGCAAGCGAACAAAGGTTTCCCGGACAGCGGTGGACAGCCCTGCGTCCATGGTGAAACGCTCGCGGCTCCAGTCCAGCGATGACCCCATGCGTCGCAACTGTTGGGTGATGGTGCCACCAGACTCTTTTTTCCAGTCCCAAATACGGTCAATAAATGCCTCGCGACCGATATCATGGCGGGTCGCATCTTCCTGATTGAGCTGCCGTTCCACTACCATTTGGGTGGCGATACCGGCGTGATCTGTTCCCGCTTGCCAGAGTGTGTTGTCACCACACATGCGGTGGTAGCGCGTCAGGGCATCCATCAGCGTGTCCTGAAAGGCATGTCCCATATGCAGGCTGCCCGTCACATTCGGCGGCGGGATCATGATGCAATAGGGTGTACCCTCACCGGAAGGTTTAAAATGTCCTTCCTGTTCCCAGGTTTCGTACCAGTGCTGCTCAATGGCGTGCGGGTCGTAAGTCTTTTCCATGCGTCGTAAGGCTCTGTTAATAATGGTGTACTTCGATGTGGCCGGGATTATACCTGAAGCACACCGTTTTGCCCCGGCAGGGCAAGGCGAAGCCGGGCTTATTACTTGCTCAATGCCTCTGCAAGCAGGTCGGGGAGGGTGCTCTCAAGCTGCTGCCGGATAGCAGCGGCGGAATGGCTTTGGCTGTCTTCCAGTGACAGTTTGATGGTCTGTTCAATCGCCGGTCGCAGTGACTGCTCGACCTGTTCGATGAGTTGCTGGCTTAATGTGGCAGTGAGCAGTTCGAGTTGCTGTTTGAATGGTTTGCTCTGCAGCAGTCTGTCGGCAATCGCTGCAGTAGACTCTGCAGACTCATCAGCAGGCTGCGCTTCCGGGGCAGCTGTTTCGTGTTCATGCACGAGCGCTGTCAGAATCGGAATGCCCTCGGCGTCAACTATGAGTTCTTCGTCCATGCTCATTACAGGTTATGGGTGTTCAATGTGTAGCCGCGATCCTTGTAAAAACGATAGCGTTCGCGTGCAGCCTGCCGCTGGGTTTCGTCGCCGCCAACCAGTTCAGCAACACGATTGAAACGGCTGAAAAAAGCAGGGACATCACTGCAGAGGTTAACCAGTACATCGCTGGGGCCTTCCGGTTCGATCGCATGCCCCAGCAGCACAGGGTGCGTGCTGTCAGCATTCTCCCCGTAGCGACCGTGTGGCAGGAAGCTGTTTGCATTAAAGGTCCACAGCATGTCATCAAGTTGTTTTAATTGCTCACCGGTATTCGTATTGATGAATACCTGGTGTCCCTGTTTATATGCTTTCTCGGACAGCCGGCAGGTCAGCAGGTTTTGTGCCTGCAGACTGTTGTCCTTCAATATATAAAAGTCGACCTGAGTCATCAGTTAGCACAGCGATCGAGCAGGAACTGTGTCAGCAAGGAGACCGGTCGACCGGTTGCGCCTTTTTCGCTGCCGCCTTTCCAGGCCACACCGGCTATATCCAGATGTGCCCAGCGGTAATCTTCGGTAAAGCGTGACAGGAAACAGGCGGCGGTAATGGTGCCGGCCTCGCGGCCGCCAATATTAGCCATGTCGGCAAAATTACTCTTCAGCTGTGGCTGATAGTCATCCCACAACGGCATTTGCCAGGCACGGTCATCAGCTGTCCTGCCGGCTGCCAGCAGTTCTTCAGCCAGATCGTCATCGTTACTCAACAGGCCGGCCGCATGACTGCCGAGTGCGATAACGCAGGCACCGGTGAGGGTGGCGATGTCAATGACCACAT
>CAJQPV010000214.1 GCA_905480305.1 uncultured Gammaproteobacteria bacterium
TTGTCGGCCTGGTGAAAACCTCGGAACCGCACCGGGATACGGCCTGGCAACGTTTTTTGCCGGGTGGGCCGCTGGCGTTTCTGCCCATGCAGGACGGCTGGAGTTCCATTGTCTGGACGCTGCCAACGGCGCAAGCCGAACGAGTTATGGAACTCGACAAGAAAGCTTTTCATGCCGAGCTATCGGAAGCGTTTGCCTGCCGGCTTGGTGAGATTGTTGATTCAGGTGAGCGCGAAAGCTGGCCGTTGCGACGCATGCATGCTGAACACTATGTTGAAAACCGTGTTGCACTGATTGGTGATGCGGCCCATGCCATACATCCGCTGGCGGGGCAGGGCGTCAATCTCGGTTTGCTGGATGCGGCCGCCCTGTCCGAAGTAATAGTTGCAGCTGTGCAGAACGACCGGGACCCCGGGGCGTTGCGGGTGCTGCGCCGTTACGAGCGCTGGCGTCGCGGCGAGAACCTGCTGATGATGTCGGCCATGGACGTGATCAACCGGACCTTCAGCAATACGCAATCGCCGCTTGGGCGACTGCGCAATCTTGGTCTGTCACTGGCGAACCGTTCCGGAACCGTCAGGCAACTGTTTATGCGTCATGCGACGGGCTTGAGTGGTGATCTGCCGGCACTTGCGGCGGCATCCGAGGAAGTTTCTTCATCTAATTGATCTGATTAATTTTATCCCTGAGTGCTGATATCTACTTGTGGCGACAGCCGGCCTCGACAGTCCATATAACATGCCGGAATATGGTACTCGGCTGCGGGCAGGAGTATATTCTCACCTCAACATAATACTGCTGCAGGAGAGAGTCCCCGGGCCATGGCCGTCGGGGATCGCCGAAGGCGCAACACGCTCGGAAACGCTCAGGCAAAAGGGCTGTGACAGTAGTTGACTCTGGAGAGAGGTCGTAGTGCGACCCACCGAAGGGGATAGGCCTGTGCCGCTTGCGGTGCTTGCCCAATCTCTCAGGTCACCGGACAGAGGGGCGACGGTTGGCGCAAGCTGCCGTCGCCTTTTTTTATTGGTGGCGAAAGACGCTATATCAGCAAATTTAACGGGAATAAAAACACATGGCCAACAGAACTCCCCTGTATGACGAACACGTTGCGGATGGCGGCAAGCTGGTCGATTTTGCCGGCTGGGATATGCCGATTAACTACGGCTCTCAGATTGAAGAGCACAACCAGGTGCGTAACGATGCGGGTATGTTTGATGTTTCGCACATGACCGTGGTCGATCTGACCGGTGAGCGCAGCCGTGAGTTTATGCGCTACCTGCTGGCGAACAATGTCGACCGGCTGAAGGATAGCGGCAAGGCGCTCTACAGCTGCATGCTGAACGAGTCCGGTGGTGTCATAGACGACCTGATTGTTTATTTTTTGCGCGATGACTTTTTCCGCATGGTGGTCAATGCCGGTACCCACGACAAGGATCTTGCGTGGCTGGAGAAACAGGCGCCTGCTTTTGGTGTCACCGTTACTGAACGCCCGGAGCTGGCGATGATTGCTGTGCAGGGGCCGAATGCGCGTGACAAGACATTACCATTACTGAGTGACGCGGCGCGTGCGGCAGCCAGTGAGTTGAAGCCGTTCTTTGGTGCATTTGATGGCGAATGGTTTATCGCCCGTACCGGTTATACCGGTGAAGACGGTTTCGAAATTGTATTGCCGGCTGATGCCGCTGCAACTTTCTGGCAACAGCTGCGTGCTGCCGGTGTCAAACCGACCGGGCTGGGTGCGCGGGACACGCTGCGCCTGGAGGCCGGTATGAACCTGTATGGCTCGGATATGGATGAATCCATCAGTCCGCTGGAAGCAGCGCTGAGCTGGACGGTTGCCTGGGAACCCGCCGAGCGGGACTTTATCGGGCGTGCCGCGCTGGAGCAGCAACGCAAGCAAGGTGCCACACAGAAACTGGTTGGATTGTTGCTGGAAGGCAAGGGTGTGTTGCGCAATCATCAGAAGGTAGTGGCCGGGGGCTTTGGTGAAGGCGAGATTACCAGTGGCAGCTTTTCGCCCACACTGCAACGCGCCATTGCATTCGCACGGGTACCGAAAGACACCGGTGATACCTGCCAGGTAGAAATACGTGGCAAGCTATTGACAGCGCGCGTGGTCAAACCACCGTTTGTCCGTAATGGCGAAGCGCAGATAGAACTTTGAACGACGACATTATTACGATTAAAAAGTGAGGAAATCATGAGCAATATACCTGTTGAGCTGAAGTATGCGAAAACCCACGAATGGTCACGTATCAACGATGACGGCTCGGTAACGGTCGGTATCTCGGACAGTGCGCAGGACCAGCTGGGCGACATGGTGTTTATCGAGGTGCCGGAAGTCGGTACAACCGTTATAGCCGAGGAAGCGTGTGCCGTGGTCGAGTCCGTCAAGGCGGCCTCTGATGTGTATGCGCCGATTGGCGGTGAGATTGTGGAAGTTAATGAAGATCTCGCGGACAGTCCCGAGACGGTTAATAATGATGCCTATGGCGAGGGCTGGATCTTCCGCATCAAACCTTCGGATGCCGGCGAACTGGCTGCCCTGATGGATGCTGACGGCTACACCGACTTCCTTGCCGCTGCAGACCACTAACACTATTTGAACCTGACAAGTAAAACTAACTGACATGCCATTCATCCCCCATTCAGAAACCGACGTCCGCGATATGCTGGCCACTATTGGCAGCGACAGTATTGAGGATCTGTTCGATGAAATTCCCGACAGCCTGCGCACGGGCAAACTCTCCGGTGTCCCGGAGGGTATGATCGAGCAGGAAATTGCCCGTCTCATGATGCAGCGTGCGGAAGCGGATGGTCGCCCGCTGTGCTTTATGGGTGCCGGTTCCTACGATCACCACATACCGGCTGCGGTCTGGGAAATTACCACCCGTGGAGAATTTTACAGCGCCTATACGCCGTACCAGGCTGAAGCCAGCCAGGGAACGCTGCAGCTGATTTACGAATATCAGACCATGATGGCGCAGCTCACCGGGCTGGATGTGTCGAATGCGTCGTTGTATGACGGGGCTTCCGGTCTGGCCGAGGCGGTGTTGATGGCGGTGCGAGCCAATCGTAAATCGAAATCACGTCGTATCCTCATGCCGACTACGGTGCACCCGCATTACCGTCAGACCACGCATACTATTGTTCACAACCAGAAGATCGAATTGGTTGAAGTGCCGTACTGTCCCGAGGGTGGCAACACGCTGACAGAGGCGCTGAAGCAGTATGAAGGTGAGGATATTGCCGCACTGGTGATCCAGCAGCCCAACTTTTTCGGGATACTTGAAGAGGTGGATGTACTGACAGACTGGGCGCACGCGCAGGGTGCGCTGGTGATTGCTGTCGCTAACCCGATAGCCATGGCGTTGCTGAAGCCGCCGGGTGCCTGGGGCAGCAAGGGTGCTGATATTGCCTGCGGTGAAGGCCAGCCGCTGGGTGTGCCGATGATGGGCGGCGGGCCCTACTTTGGTTTCATGACCTGCAAGCGGGAATTTGTCCGGCAGATGCCGGGGCGCATCGTCGGACGTACCGTTGATCGTGATGACCGTGTCGGCTATACACTGACCTTGCAGGCACGCGAGCAGCATATCCGTCGCTCCAAGGCGACCTCGAACATTTGTACCAACCAGGGGCTGCTGGTGACAGCGGCCACCATTCACATGTCGCTGCTGGGCGCCGAGGGGCTGAAACGCGTTGCGCAGGCCTGCCACGCCAATACCCGCAAGCTGGTGGAAGCATTGACGGCGAGTGATTATGTCGAGCCGGTTTTCAACCGTCCGTATTTTCATGAAACCGCGCTGCGTTTTTCGCTGCCGCTGGATAACGTCATGCGGCCGCTGAATGCGCATAATATTCTGCCGGGCTATGCACTGCAGCAGGAATATCCG
>CAJQPV010000215.1 GCA_905480305.1 uncultured Gammaproteobacteria bacterium
CCTCATTGAGGTCGCCCCCAAAACTGCCTGCATTGCTGGAGATCTTTTGTTGCTGATCCACCCGCCCGTCATTGTCCATGAACAGGATCCAGACGGCACCCTCGTCGCTGGCATCTCCATTAGTAAAGGGAGCACCCACAGACAGATCTGTAACGCCGTCAGCTTCCAGGTCGCCGGGATTTGCAAGAGCACTGCCGAACCGGTCCCCGTCGCCGAGGTTGCCATTAAAACCGCCACTGTCTGCGGAGATCTTCTGTTTACTGCCGACCTTAACCTCGACACCCGTATCCCCACCTGACGAATTCTTCTTGTCATCGTCATCGTCATCTGTAGAACACCGAAAACTGCTGGAGCCTGTCAGCAACAGCATGGATACAAATATCAGTGTGTAGGCGAAAATTTTATTAATGTGCATTAGCGAACCTTGCAACGGCTGTGAATAATCTATCTGTTATCAGTATAGACATGCTACATCCCGAGGGCTATTTTTGCATATCTGGACAGCCTCTAACTGTCCGGGCCGGTCCCTGCCAGCGGTGCTAATTATCACTGAAAATTGAACGGACTAACTGTATTCGATGGCCTCGGGGAGTTTATCCGCTGCTAATATTAATATTCGCTGTCGTTCCATTTTCGACGTCGACCCCGAATGCTTCCCGGGCAAGACCAGCGTCCGAAAGACGCTTTATCAGCAGCAAGCCGGATCAAATACACATTCAGGCAAACACACCAGGGTAGCCGGTTTGTCCCGGACAAGCCTGGTGCGGTTTCATCAGCATCATTTTATATATTTGGCTACAGCTGTTGACCCGGATCAATTGAACTGCAACTCAACATGCCAGGTCTGGCTCGACCAGCCAAACAAAAAAAGCAATAATCCCGATCACCACTCAAGGAGATGGGCTATGCGATATTTTTTTATTGTCCTGGTTGTGTCCTTTCTAACTGGCTGCACTGCTACGCTGGCAGCAGACAAACATAAGGCGACGGCCAATAATATTGATCCCACAGGTACTTACGCGCTGGTTGCAGTCGATGGAGTCACGATTCCTGCGGCTGTTTCCCACGGCGATGCGGAGATAAAGGTGCATTCAGGCGTATTCACGATCAACACCGACGGAACGTGTAGCAGCAAAACAATATTCAGTCCGCCCTCTGGTGGTCAAGTCACTCGAAAGGTTAACGCTACTTATACAAGGAATGGTTCAAATCTGGTCATGCAATGGCAAGGCGCTGGCGTGACCACGGGAACGATTGCAGATGAGACCTTTACCATGGACAACCATGGGATGATCTTTGTGTACTCACGTTCTGGTCGCATCGACGATACCATGAAGCACGATCAGGCAAACGGATGTGACGAGAGTACCGCTACCACAGCTATACAAAAGGCAGAGGCTGGCGTTTTTGATGATTTTGACTCCGCTTTGCCAGTTGGCAGAGACCGTTTCGGGATCCCGACAGGTTTTTTTACGTTTCAGGACTCAAGCAGCAGTGTCGTAAATATTTCTAGGACTTCTGATCATCCCCAACTAGCCGGCGAAGCAGACAACAATCAAGTGCTGCAGCTGGATTTAGACGTTAAAGCCTGGGCCGGTGTAATACATAACTTCGAGGATGCTGCAGTTAACACATGGACACCGCGTGACTGGCGTGGATTTGACCAGTTCAGCTTCTGGCTGTACGGCAACAATACCAGGACATCCTTGTTTGTAGAGCTACTCGATAATCGAAATCCTTGCTCAACGGCTGGCGACGCCGAGATTTATACCTATACATTCACCGATAATTTTTCTGGCTGGAAGCTGATTACCGTTCCTTTTGAAAAACTGACCCGGAAGGAAATCGGAAATGGCGCACCGAATGATGGACTGGGATTAGCAGAAGTCCATGGCTGGGCCTTTGGTACATTGAATACCGGAGGATCAGTTACCTATTATATTGACGACTTTGAATTACGATGACTCAAAAGCCTGCTGTTGGCCGTTCAGGGAGATGCGATCGAACCCGACCCGGGGAGCTATTAAAATTCTTCATTTTCTGGTGTTCCCTCCAGAATCCGAGCCTCCGGCTGACACCATGGGTTGCGTTTCGCCTGCACTTGCGTCTCTATATTAGAAGTAGCCCTGCCTGCGGAGGACCCGCAATTATTGCTGCATCGACAATTCAGATAATCATGCTCCTGCAGGACACCTTCCTTCCCCCCCGCCAATTCTTGTAACATTCTTTCTTCTTTATGCAGAAAAATCGTCAAATCCAACTGGACTGAAAACTATGTACTACGGTGAAAAGCTCAACAGCATCAGCCATCTGCTGGGTGCCGTACTTGCGCTGGTCGGCCTGGGTGCCCTGCTCACGATCGCTATTCAGACACGCGACCCATGGATCATCACCAGCTTCACGGTGTTTGGCCTTACTATGGTGCTGCTCTACACCATGTCGACCCTCTACCACAGCTTTCAGCCACCGGCATTAAAACGCACCTTTAAGCTGTTCGACCATATCGCCATCTATCTGTTGATCGCGGGTACTTACACACCGTATATGTTAGTCAGCCTGCGTCATGGCAATGGCTGGCTAATTATGAGCATCGTATGGGCGCTGGCCGGAATCGGCATACTGACCGAGGTCTTTTTATCTGGCCGGGCCGTCAAGGTCGGCCAATTGATTATTTATCTTGCCATGGGCTGGGCCTGCTCATTTGACTACGCCAGTCTCAAGGCGGTGCTGCCAGATAACGGAATACAGTTGCTGGTTGCCGGAGGTCTGGCTTATTCCATAGGCGTGGTTTTCTACATACTGGATAAATTACAAAAGCTGGATCACGCCCACGGCATCTGGCACTTCTTTGTTCTAACGGGTTCCATATGC
>CAJQPV010000216.1 GCA_905480305.1 uncultured Gammaproteobacteria bacterium
GCTTCAGGCTCAATAGCTTAATTTTTAACTGGAACATGGCATTTCTCGTCCATTCGCGGATTCGTCGCCTCCTGAAGTTACGCAATACACCCCGGCACACCTGCAGCCTGCCCGATGTTTTGTTTACTATGAGCATTTATCGGCGCTTTCAACCAGGCGCTTTAACCGCTTTTCTGTAGTAAAAATCTGACCGGTAAAACAGCTTTCAACGCATAGCCGTCGCATCCTGCAACAGCTACCTTTTCCTAAACACACAAGCAATACCCGCAGCACCAGCATATTCTTTTTTTTATCTTGTTAATCAGTAACTAACATACCCGGAAAGCGCCATGATTTGTTACAGAATTGCTGTTTTTACCGCATTATTTGCACTACACCTCAACTGCGCCGATGCCAGATCTATTTATCGCTGGACAGATCGGCAGGGGCAGGTTCATTTCAGTGACCACGCACCGGACAGTGAATTCACAGCAGATGAACTACGGCAGCCAGATGCAGCGCACATCAGCAATGCTGGTCTGCGAGCGACGGAAACAGAATTACTGCAACAGATACAACAACGCGCAATACAGCAAAAACAGCTGGCACAGTCCAGAAGACTCAAGGCCAGCCGCGAGCAAGCCGAACACCATAAACGCTGCAGCGCCAACAGGGAAAAACTCCAGGCTTCCAGGGGACATGACAACTACAAGCAATATTCAAGGTATTTACGTAACCACTGCTGGTAACAGGTAAGATACTACGACCATCAAAAACAGTTCCGACAAGACGTGCAAATACATACCACTCATGAAGACCATCGCATTGCCTGGCTAACAGCACTGGCAATCAGTATTCACGTACTGGAAAGTGCGATCCCTTCACCTCTGCCGGGTTTTAAACCGGGACTTGCCAACGTCATTACCATAGCCGTATTGATACAATTCGGCTGGCGCAGCGCTGCATGGGTAAGCTTCCTGCGCATCATCTGCGGCAGTTTGCTGCTCGGCACCTTCCTTTCACCGACGTTTATTCTCAGCCTTGGCGGTGCTGTATTCAGCATGATGGCATTGTGGTTCGCCAGTCGCCTGCCCGGCAAGGGATTCAGCGCCATTGGCTACGGCATACTGGCCGCGCTAGCGCACATGACCGGACAGTTCACACTGGCATGGCTGCTATTTATCCCGAACGATGCAGTCTGGCGGCTGTTCCCGATACTGTTAACGGCGGCACTATTGTTTGGTATCGTCAGCGGTATAATCGCACGCGCAATGTGTAACGAAGAGATCTCATGCTAAATACAGACGCGCCCTTCCTGGAACCATCGCCGGTCACAGCAACCGACAGAATGGCCATGACGCTGTTCTTTGCCATTGCCCTGCACGCCATCATCATCCTGGGTATCACCTTCGGAAAGTTTGACAACGCGCCGCCCGAGAACATCCTGCCGACACTCGATATAACTGTCTCCAATCGCAGCACACCGGCACCGGATGAAGCCGATTACCTCGCGCAAACCAGCCAGGACGGTGGCGGCAACACCACAGAAAAAATCCAGCCCACACAGGCAATTCCAGAACAGGCACCCGCCGTCACACCACAGCAGCCGACAGAGTCACCGGCACAGGTCGTCTCTACCAGTGTTGCGACTAAAAAAGTACATCAGGAAAAAACCGAAACTCCCGAGACCGAAAATCCTGAAGTTACGGCTACCGAACTGATCGAACGCAGCATGGAGATGGTCAACCTGAATGAACAGCTCAACGAGTCGATGCAGGCCTACGCCCACAGGCCACGTCACATCTACGTTTCTGCACGCACCCAGGAATACAAGTACGCAAACTACATGAGCGAATGGGTCAAAAAGGTCGAGCGGGTAGGCAACCTGAATTATCCTGACGAGGCACGCCGTGCCGGCCTGACCGGCAAACTCATTATGGATGTCACCATGAACGCCGACGGCACAGTTCGCAACATCAGTATCATGCGCGCCTCAGGACACAAGGTGATTGATGAAGCCGCCAAACGCATTGTCAACCTGGCGGCACCCTTCCCGCCGTTTCCCGAAGACATCCGCAAGGATGCTGACATCATGCATATCACGCGCACCTGGGAATTTTCCACCAGCAACCAGCTCAAGAGTCGCTAGCGCGCACTTCTCACGCGGTGGCGTCATGGTCGCGCGAGAATTACCGGCCAGCTATATCCATAGAGAGACTTGAAGGCAGCAGTGTCCTACCCGATACTACAGGTATGAGCAGCACGCCTTCCCTGAACAACCATTTCCTTATTGCCATGCCGGCACTGGATGATCCCAATTTTCACCATACAACCACCTACATCTGTGAACATGATGAAAATGGTGCTCTGGGGGTCGTCATCAACCGGCCGCTGAAGATGCAACTCGGTGAAATACTGCAGCATATGGACATCGAGGCCTGTAACGAGGAAATCTCCTCACGCCAGATCTACATGGGCGGTCCGGTGCAAAATGACCGGGGATTCGTACTGCATGAGCCTGCCGGTGACTGGGAAGCAACACTCAAGGTGACTGACACCATCGGCATCACCTCATCACGCGATATTCTGCAGGCCATCGCAGCAGGCAAGGGGCCGAAAAACTCCATTGTGACCCTTGGTTATGCCGGCTGGGGCGCCGGACAGCTGGAAAGCGAACTGGCCGCCAACACCTGGTTGAGCGGACCGGCCAGCTCAAAGATAGTGTTTGATACCCCCAGCGAGCAACGCTGGCGGGCCGCAGCAGCGCTACTGGGAATTGATCTGAACCTGTTATCCAGCGATACAGGACATGCCTGATGCATCATGAGCCTAGACCTGCCGCTCGCACAGGGCATACAGTATAATCTTGCAAACGCTGCTTGGATTCGACTATGGCAAACAGCGTATCGGAGTCGCCGTAGGACAAAGCATTACCGGCACGGCGACAGCATTGTGTACACTGAACGCTCGCAACCGGCAACCCGACTGGGACAGGATCTCGGAATTAATCATCGACTGGCGACCCGACGCACTGATAGTCGGTCTGCCGCTGCATGCTGACGGCAGTGATTCGGAAATCACCACGGCGGCGCGCAGGTTTGCCCGGCAACTCGAAGGGCGCTGCCGGATACCGGTCTATACAATGGACGAAAGACTGAGCTCACACGCAGCAGAACAGCTGCAACGCCAGGATAAAGCCGCAGCCAAAACTGGCATCGATGCAATCGCGGCAATGATTATCCTGCAAAACTGGCTGGAATCGCACAATACGCATGACTGAACTTGAAGACACGGCAAGTATCATCGACGACATGGCCACCCGGCTGGGTGAATATATCAGCCGCTCAGGGCGCGCCGACCCCGCCATCGTCGGCATTCATACCGGCGGCGTATGGGTTGCAGAACAATTGCATCGTCAGCTGAACATCAGCGAACTGCTGGGCAGCCTCGATATTTCCTTTTACCGCGATGACTTCACCCGTATTGGCATGAACCCGGTGGTAAAACCCTCCGAACTGCCGTTCAGCATTGACGAGCGACACATCATCCTGGTCGATGATGTGTTGTATACCGGCCGTACCATCCGCGCCGCCCTGAATGAATTATTCGATTACGGACGCCCGGCCTCCATTATGCTGGCCACCCTGATCGATCGCGGTGGCCGCGAACTGCCAATACAGGCCAATATTGTCGGCCGGCATATCAAACTGAAAGACGACGAGCAGATCAAACTTTCGGGTCCTGACCCGCTGACACTGGAAATCCGGAAAACCGCATGAGCAGGGACAATCTGCAAATTGACAGCAACGGGCAGCTGCGCCACTTCCTCTCTATCAGCGGACTGAATCGCCAGTTACTGACTGATATACTCGACACCGCCGAATCATTCGCAGGCGTTACCGAGCAGACCGTCAAGAAAGTCCCCCTGCTGCGTGGCAAGACCATTGTTAACCTGTTCTTCGAGGCCAGCACCCGCACCCGCACGACTTTCGAGCTGGCGGCAAAACGTTTGTCAGCCGACGTGCTCAATATCAATATCACCCAGTCCAGTGCCGCCAAGGGAGAAACCCTGCTGGACACACTACGCAATCTGGAAGCTATGCATGTAGACATGTTCGTCGTCCGGCATGCCGACAGTGGCGCAGCACATTTTATCGCCACCAATATCGCACCACATGTCAGCGTTATTAACGCCGGGGACGGTAGTCACTCACACCCGACCCAGGCAATGCTGGACATGTTTACCATTCGCCGCGTCAAGGGTCCGGACTTTGGCCGGCTGCGCGTTGCCATCGTTGGTGACATCATGCACTCGCGCGTTGCCCGTTCACAGATACACGCACTCAACCTTCTGAATACCGGCGAGGTACGCATCGTCGCTCCGAAAACACTGATACCCGCACATGCCGAAACACTGGGCACACATGTATTTCATGACCTGCAGGAAGGTATAAAAGATGCCGACGTCATCATCATGTTGCGACTGCAGCGTGAACGCATGCTGGGTGCACTACTGCCGAGTGAACATGAATATTTCGAACTGTTTGGACTGACAGAGGACAAGCTTGCCTTTGCCAGCCCGGATGTCACCGTCATGCATCCGGGACCCATCAACCGCGGCGTTGAAATGGACTCCGAGGTTGCCGACGGACCGCGCTCGGTCATCCTTGAACAGGTTACCCATGGCATCGCGGTACGTATGGCCGTCATGTCCATGGCGATGTCTCCCCGCGAAACAGCAGCAGAGCAGCCACATGCCAGCTGATCTCAGACAACACAGAATTCGTATCAGCGGCGGCCGGGTAATCGATCCGGCCAACAAGGTTGATGCCATACAGGATATCTATGTTGCGAACGGAAAAATTGCCGCGCTGGGGTCTGCTCCGGACGGCTTCACGACCGATGAGGAAATTGATGCCGGCAACCAGGTTGTCTGTCCTGGCCTGATAGACGTATGCGCCCGCTTGCGCGAACCGGGACAGGAACATAAAACAACCATTGCCAGTGAGTCGCGGGCCGCTGCCAGCGGTGGCATTACCACGCTGTGCTGCCCGCCGGATACCAGCCCGGTCATCGACACCCCGGCAGTAACAGAATTTATCCGGCTGCGTGCAGAAGCCGCCGGCAAGGCACGCATTGTGACGCTGGCCGCGCTGACGCAGGGGCTCAACGGCGAGCAGCTAAGTGAAATGGCCGCCCTCAAAAAGTCCGGTTGCGTCGGCGTAAGCAACGCCATGCGCCCCTTGCTCAATCCGCTGGTGCAACGTCGCGCACTGGAATATGCCGCCACCTTTGACCTGACCGTTTTTTTATACCCCAACGACCACTGGCTGGCCAACAATGGCTGTGCACATGAAGGACGGGTTGCCACCCGCCTTGGCCTGCCCGGCATCCCGGAAGCGGCAGAAACGGCGGCGGTGGCACGCGACCTTGCACTGGTTGAACAAACCGGCGTACGCGCACACTTTTGCAGACTCACTACCGGGCGCGCGGTACAAATGGTGGCACGAGCACAGTATGACGGCGCACCGGTAACCGCAGATGTCGCCACACCGTATCTTTATCTGTCAGAAGTCGATATCAGCGATTTTGACAGCCAGTGCCACCTGCTGCCTCCACTGCGTACCGTTGAGGACCGGCAGCGCCTGCGCGACGCACTGCAGACGGGCACCTTGTCAGCAATCTGTTCAGATCACCAGCCACACGAGGCAGATGCCAAGCTGGGACCGTTCCCTTCCACCGAGCCGGGCATCTCCGGCCTCGATTCACTGCTGCCAATGGGGCTACAACTGGTTAACGAGCAGGCAATTGCACTACCCGACCTGATACACCGGTTAACCGCCGGCCCGGCAAATATACTCGGGCTTCCCTATGGCACATTGTCTTTAGGGGCCAGCGCAGACATCTGCATTTTCGATCCGGAAATGCCCTGGCAGCTGACCACCGCCAGCATGCAAAGCCGCGGCCACAACACGCCGTTCCTCGGGCGGGAATTCAAGGGCCGCGTGACGCATACACTACTGGACGGCAACCGGGTTTACTCACTGAGCTAGCCATGCCTGAAAAACAGCCACCACAGCGCGATACCCTGTTTGTCGAAGACGCAAAAATCCTGTTGCATGACAGCTATCCCGGCGATCAGTATGTACTGCGCGTACAGGCACCCGAGTGTGCCGCACGCGCATTACCCGGGAGCTTTGTGCACCTGCAATGTGACCCATCCCTGCTGATGCGCAGGCCCCTGTCCATCATGCGTGCCGACAGCGATGCCGGCTGGGTGGAATTCCTCTACAAGGATGTCGGCA
>CAJQPV010000217.1 GCA_905480305.1 uncultured Gammaproteobacteria bacterium
TACCGGGTTGCGAACCGTAATGACGCGTGCCGCTGCGAAAACCAATATTGCAGCAAATACGTAAAATATAAAGCGTTCGAAATCCATAGCGGTTACCTGTACGCCGCGTCTTCGGTTCGGTCGGCGGCAATCTGCGCCTCGTTCTGGTCACCGATTTCCAGCAGCATTTCCTTGGTCATGATGTTCTCGCCACGGTTCTCGAAGGCATATTCAAACACACGCGTTTCCACGATTGAGTCCACCGGGCAGGATTCTTCACAGAAGCCACAGTAAATACACTTGAACAAATCGATGTCGTAGCGGGTGGTGCGACGGCTACCATCCTCACGCTCTTCTGCTTCAATGGTAATGGCCAGCGCCGGACAGACAGCCTCGCAGAGCTTGCAGGCGATACAACGTTCTTCACCGTTGGGATAGCGGCGCAGCGCGTGCAAACCACGAAAACGGTTTGACTGCGGCGTCTTCTCTTCCGGGTATTGCACCGTAATCTTGGGCGAAAACAGACGCTTGCCGGTCAGGCGCATACCCTTCAGGAGCTCCAGAAGGAATAAGCTTTTCAGAAAGTTAGTGAAGTTTTCCATAATCCCGTTTAATCAAACCAGGGGCCAAGACCGACCACTACAGCCGCACCTTCGATCACCAGCCACACGATTGTGATTGGAATGAATACCTTCCAGCCGAGCCGCATGATCTGGTCATAGCGATAGCGCGGGAATGTGGCCCGGAACCACAGGAAGAACAACAGCATCAGCGAGGTCTTGGCGAGCAACCAGTGCACACCGGAACCAAATACCAGTCCACTGATACCACTGGCAAGAAATTCATCCGGCAGGATGCCTTCAAATGGCGACAACCAGCCACCCAGGAACATGAGTGCGGCCAGTGCGGCAATCAGGATCATGTTGGCGTATTCCGCCAGGAAAAACACGGCAAATGCCATGCCGGAGTATTCGACATGAAAACCGGCAACGATTTCAGACTCACCTTCCGAGACGTCAAACGGTGCTCGGTTGGTTTCTGCGACACCGGAAATAAAGTACACAAGAAACAGTGGGAACAGGGGCAACCAGAACCAGTGCAGCACACTGCCCTGCTGGGCCTGTACGATTTCCACCAGATTCAGACTGCCACCGGCAATCAATACACCAACCAGCGCAAAGCCCATGGCAATTTCATAAGACACAATTTGTGCCGCAGAACGCATGGCGCCAAGGAAGGCGTACTTGGAATTGGACGCCCAGCCGGCAATGATGACGCCGTAAACACCCATGGATGTTAACGCCAGTATGTACAGCAAGCTGGCATCAATATTCGCCAGCACCAGGGTGTCGGTAAACGGCAATACCGCCCAGGCCGCCAGCGCCGGCGCAATTGAAATCGTCGGCGCAATCAGAAACAGAAAACGGTTGGAATTCGTCGGGATGACGATTTCTTTCATCAGCAATTTC
This sequence comes from uncultured Gammaproteobacteria bacterium, assembly GCA_905480305.1. Classification (GTDB taxonomy): domain Bacteria; phylum Pseudomonadota; class Gammaproteobacteria; order UBA9214; family UBA9214; genus UBA9214. Next base: position 1,449 of record CAJQPV010000217.1, read on the forward strand.
AGTGCATCGGCAATGGGTTGCAACCAGCCGCGCGGGCCGACCCGGTTGGGGCCGATACGCACCTGCATGTAACCGATGATCTTGCGCTCGGCAAACGTCAGGTAAGCCACAGCCAGCAACAGCGGCACCACGATGACGATTATCTTCACCAGCGAATACAGGAAAACACTGGCGGTGATGTCATCCCAGAAAAGCACACCCAGCATTACCACCAGTACCGTCGCCACGCCCGCCAACAGCGCGGTCGCCAGCATATGTGTCTTGTATTTTTCAATGAGTGTATGTGCCATGGATACCGTTCCCGTCAAACCCGCTCGATGCTGACCGGGCCAAAAGCAGCACCCAGTGTGGCGGCAGCCTGCGTACCGGACTGTATCCACAAACAACCGTCGGGCACGCGCTCACTGATTCCAACATCCATGGTGGCGCTGGCATCACCCTGTGTCACCGTCACGGTATAACCATCACGCACGCCGGATTTTTCTGCCTGCCCCGCATTCAACCGAACCAGTTCGGACACAACAGCATCCGCTGTTGCCTGCAGGGCCGGTGCACGACGTACCAGTGCGTCAACCGCATTAATGGCCACATCACCGATACGTTCGAGGCCATCAGACGTTGCTGCCTGTGCAACAACTCCGGCAGCCTGACGGTTATCCAGCGACACTTTCCCAAGCTGTTGTTGCAGCGCATCACGGATTTCTTCACTGCTCTGTTGTTCAAAACCATCCAGTCCAAACTGGTTACCGAGCACACGCATGACCTTCCAGCCCGGACGGCTGTCACCCGTTGGTGATGCTACGCCGGCAAAGCTCTGCCAGTGGCCTTCTGTATTTATGTAAGTACCGGATGTTTCGGTAAACGCAGCAACCGGCAGCAACACATCGGCCTGTAACTTCATGGCCTCGCTGGCAAAGGCGCCGGCACAGACTACAAAATCGGCGGCCTCAAGCGCCTTTTCGGCCTGAGCAGGATTAGCACAGTCACATGCCGCTTCCACACCGAACAGCAGGTACCCCTTGCGTGGTTCAGCCAGCATGGCACTGGCATCCAGCCCTGCAGCCTCAATAGCTGAACCGGCCGGGCCGCGGTGCGGCAACACGCCGGTCAACCAGCCACCGGCGCCATTAGCGCCATCGGTCATTACACCGAGCACAGCACCGCTGGCGGCGGCAATCGCAGCAGCCAGCGTCTTGAGCAGGGAGAACTGTGGATGCGCCGTGGCAACATTGCCCAGCAACACGGTCGCCTTGTCGGCATCCTGCAGGGACTGCGCCATGGCACGGTGCGTAGCGTCAGGGCTCGCGGCAGAAACAGCTGCCTTGACTGCATCAGAAACAGCGGCGTCCGGGAAGCATGCAGCAACAGCGGCCAGGGTAGCCACCATTTGTGACGGTGGCACAATGGCTTTCGCGTGCACATCAAACAAAAATTCGTAATCGACCGGATTGATAAACATGACCTGCGCACCGTTTACTGCGGCCTTGCGCAGACGGTGGCCGATAATCGGCTGATCCTTGCGCGGATTGGATCCGATAAGCAGCGCGGCATTTATATGTTCCAGCGCCTCGATTGGTTGCCCCAGCGTCGGACAGGGTGGCGCCGTATCCTGGTCAGAGAAATCGGACTGGCGCAGACGGTGATCGATATTATTGATGCCGGCTCCACGGGCAACCGCCTGTGTCAGCAGCATCTCTTCAACGGTGGCAGCGGGTGACACCAGCACACCCATCTGATCGGCGCCGTGCGCAGCAATAACCGCACGAATTCCTTCGACACTTGTTTGCAATGCGGTTTCCCAGTCGACACTTTGCCACTCGCCATCAACCTTCACCAGCGGCGTAGTGAGCCGCTCATCACTCGACAGGCCTTCGTAGCTGAAGCGGTCCCG
>CAJQPV010000218.1 GCA_905480305.1 uncultured Gammaproteobacteria bacterium
GCATACCGAGGCAAACACCCAGCACCGGGCGGTCAGCAACGGCACGGATGACCACCTCATCGAGAGCGGTTTTCTGCAACTCCGACATACAATCACGAATCGCACCGACACCCGGAAAGACCACGCGGTCGGCTGACAAAATCTGCTCACGGTCACTGGACACAACAACACGTTGCTTGCCTGAAACATGCTCCAGCGCCTTGGCAATGGAGTGCAGATTGCCCATACCGTAGTCGATGATTGCAACAGAAGTCATGATAGATAAGCAAACAGGCCTGACCCCACCGGGTCAGTTCAGAGGCTTCCCTTGGTTGAAGGCAGCTGGTTGCCCATCGCTGTATCGGTCTCCAGCGCCATGCGCACTGCACGACCGAAGGCCTTGAAGATGGTTTCGGCAATATGGTGAGCATTCTCACCACGCAAACAATCAATGTGCAAGGTAACGAGCGCATGATTACAAAAGCCCTGAAAAAATTCATGCAGCAGGTCAACATCAAAGTCGCCAATACGCGCACGTGGATAGACCGCGTGATACTCCAGCCCGGGGCGTCCGGAAAAATCGATAACCACACGCGACAATGCTTCATCCAGCGGCACATAGGCATGACCATAGCGACGGATACCGCGCTTGTCTGCCAGTGCCTGTCCGATAGCCTGACCAATGGTGATGCCAACATCTTCAACCGTGTGATGCGCATCAATGTGCAGGTCGCCCTTTGCCTTGATATCGAGATCTATCATGCCATGGCGGGCTACCTGGTCCAGCATGTGGTCCAGAAATGGCAGACCGGTGTCCAGAGACGCCTTGCCGGTCCCATCAAGGTTAACGGAGACGCTGATCTGCGTCTCCAGGGTATCGCGATCAACTGTAGCCTGCCGCTGTGACATAGAAAATACCTTCTTAAATCAATAATCAATCAATAAGCTGCACACCGGGTGTGGTACCCGGTCATATTAACAGTTTACTACCCCGGTTTAACCTCTAGCCAGAAAGTAACCGGACCGTCGTTGACCAGGGACACCTGCATATCAGCACCAAAATGCCCTGCAGCGATCTCAGGGGAATGCTGTCGAGCCTGTTGTAACAGGTATTCAAACAGGCGCTCGCCCTCTGCCGGGGCGGCGGCTGTTGAAAATCCGGGACGCATGCCGTTACGGGTATCTGCGGCCAGCGTAAATTGCGGCACCAGCAACAGAGCACCGCCTGCCTGGGAGATATTCAGGTTCATTTTTCCCGTCGTATCGGCAAACACACGATAACCCAGCAACCGCTGCAGCAACCGATCGGCCTCATTTTCGCTATCATGCTGCTGTACACCTATCAGTACCAGCAGGCCTGAACCAATTTCAGCAACACGCTGCCCGTTAATTTCCACATGTGCCTGCCGCACACGCTGCAGCAGACCAATCATTGAAAGCACCGCACAAACCCGCGGACCAGTAACACTAAAGTCAGGTGTGGCTGACTGTGAACACCGAAAGAATAATTTTGCTGCATGCCACGCCAGTATGATTACATTTCTGAAAAACAAAGGGCGTGCAATTGCACGCCCTTTACATTACTCAAGCAGCCCGGAAAGCAGCTGCCTAGACCATCTGAAGCAAATCAGATAAACAAACAGACATCAGACTTCTGGGCAACCGGCAAGAACGAAGTTGCACCCACGAAATCAGTGACTTCCGGGATAAACTCACTAGCATCGAAACCGAATACATCGACAGTCATCTGGCAGGCAACCATCTTCACTTCTGCCTCAAGACACAGACCACGCAGCTCTTCGACAGTAGCCACCCCCTTGTTTTTAAACGTTTTCTTCATCAGTCCGGTGGCAACCTTTTCGAAGCCTGGCACACCTGCCATCAACAGGTTTGGCATTGGCCAGTCGAAATCCTGAAACCATTTCGGACCAAAAGGCATCTTCATCGGCATAGCCGGATTACCCAGCGGTGAAACCTCGGCATCAAGATTTTTCTTCAGCAACAACAAGCCATAGAAGGTAAAGAACACTTCAACATCCCAACCCAGTGCAGCGGCTGTTGAGGCGAGAATAAACGGCGGATAGGCCCAGTCCAGTGTACCTTTGGTAGCAATGATGGACATGGAAGGTGTTTTGGAAGTCTCAATCTCTGCCAGTTTCTTCGGCAACATTTCATCCAGCTTTTTTTCCAGCCAGGCATCCATCTGCGGATTGTCCTGGACGTTTTCTGCTGTAGTAGACATAGCTTTCTCCTCAATAGACACTCCACAACACCGCAAGATGCTTCAGGAATGATTATGTAACTGCCGGAATTTTCCCGACGTAGTTATTGGCCATCGCTGCTTGGTACAAACACCCGATAGCCTTGTAATTGCAACGTTAGTATAGTTATCTATATGAATCTATAATTATATTTCTCTTTACTACTAGGGTCAATTTATGATTAACACTGCTCCCAGGGCAGACCATGAAAACGCCAACCACCCAGTGAACTGCGGTGGTGCGTTTCATCCAGCACCCCCTCAAATCCCTCGCTCACATTGTACACCTCTGAAAAATCATTACTTATCAGTAGCTTACCAGCCTCTAGCGATCGCTTCCCGCTTCTGCAAATAAGTACCACAGGAGCATCTCCCTCGTGCGCGCCCACCCCGATACCACCCAGCATGACCTTGCGCACCTCTGTAATGAAATCCGGGTTAACAACCCAGTCCGGTTCGTCAATCCAGGGCACATGGACACTCCCCATGGCATGCCCCACAAACAGAAACTCCATACTGGAACGCACATCTATAAGTACAGCCCCTTGATTTTCTTTTAAAAATTCGTAGGCCTGTGGAGGCAACAACGATTTAATTTCTTGATTCATCCGGCGTCCTTTTTATCTCTCGATACTACGATACAAGCTACCTTTAGAAGAAGACAGTACACTATCTGCCCCGGTAACTAGCAGCAACATTACGCACCCAATCATCATTTATAGCCACCTCACCACTAAGAAATTATATAAATGAAAAATAATTACATATTCACCACATTAATTTAAATTAAATACATAAAAAGCACGAAAACAACACAAAAATAATTAACTTAATAATGTGCAATTTTATTTATGAATTTATCCAAAAAATTACATAAATATGGATAATTTGTATTAATGAGCCATATTTTTTTAATAAAAACAGCTCTTTACTTTCTCGCATGGCTCCCCCTGCCAGTGCTGCATGGCCTGGGTGCTTGCCTGGGCTGGTGCCTGTGGATGACACCCACCCGCCCAAAAAAGATCGCTGCTGCGAATATCGCCCTGTGCTGGCCAGACTTGACAGCAGCACAACAGCACGCATTGACACGCAAAAGCCTCGCAGAAACTGGCAAAACGCTGTTTGAAACAGGCGCCCTATGGCTGCGCCCCGGCAAGCAGACACTGCGCCTGATAAAACAGGTCAATGGCAGTGAAATCGTCGAGCAGGCGCTAGCAAAAGGCAGGGGCGTCATTCTTGCCACACCGCACCTTGGTGCGTGGGAGGGTGCCGGCCTCTATTGTGCAGACCGCTTCGACCTAAGCTGTCTTTACCGCCCGCCCAGAAAAACCGGCATGGAACAGTTCATCAACACAGCTCGCAGCCGACTTGGCGGCCGCTATATTGCTGCTAATGCACAGGGAACACGGTTACTTTATAAGACTCTCCGGCAAGGAAGGGTAATCGCCATGCTGCCTGACCAGGAGCCTAATGCCGGTGCCGGCCTGTTTGCGCCGTTCTTCTGCACACCCGCCTACAGCATGGTCTTACTGGCGCGCATGGCCACCAGGGACATAACACCGGTGATTTTTGTCTGGTGTGAACGTCTGCCATGGGGTCGCGGTTACCACCTGCACTTTCGTGAAATGCCAGACATCACAAACGCCACCAGCATACAGGCGGCCGTCAACGCCACCAACAGTGCGATTGAATACTGCGTGCGCCAATGCCCGGAACAGTACCAGTGGACCTATCGTCGTTTCCGCACCCGCCCGGAGGGTGAAAAACAGCTTTACTGAATTCCGGCCTGCCGTTTAGCTGCCAGCGTCGATAGCCTTCTGTGCACGCTTTTGGAAAACCGTCATCTCTTTCGCCGCCTGCAAATCACCCTTTCTGGTTGCAGCAGCGATACCACTCTCAAATACCTCGCGTGCCGCCTGCTGATCACCCAGCGCCTGCAGCGTCTTGCCGTAAATCTTCCAGGCCGCGGAATAATCCGGATCCTGCTCGACAGCTGTGCGCAGATGTTCTACCGCATACGCCAGCTTGCCTGCCTTGAAGAGTGCACTACCAAGGGTAAAGCGCAACAGCGCATTGTCCTGACCACTGGCCAGCATGGCTTCAAGGTTTTCAATCATGCCCACAGCTAGCGCCTCCAGAAGGCACCGGTAAACAGAATCACCAGGGTGAAGACCTCGAGCCGCCCCAGCATCATGGCAAACGAGAGTGCCCATTTCGCCGGCTCATTCAGGTCAACATAATTAGTCCCGACACCAGCCAGCCCGGGACCCAGATTATTCATGCAGGCAGCCACGGCTGAAAACGCGGTAAGCTGGTCCAGCCCGGTGGCCATCAGAAACAACATGAGAACGACAAAGCTGCCCACATAGGCTGCAAAAAAACCCCACACCGCACTGATCACACGATCCGGCACCGGCTTGCCACCAACCTTAACCGGTATCTGTGCATTCGGACGAATCAATCGCACGGTTTCCCGGTGCCCCTGCTTTAGCAACAGCAGGAAACGGATGACCTTGATGCCACCGCCGGTCGAACCCGCACAGCCACCAATAAAACTGGCGAACAACAGCATCACCGGCAGGAAGCCGGGCCAGTCAAAATAGTGCGCCGTAGTGAAGCCGGTAGTCGTGCCAATCGACACCGCCTGAAACAGGCCGGCATACAAAGCGTCATCGATAAAAATATAGACCCCTGTGTAATACAGGTAGCTGACCGTAATCGCAGTGACAATCAGCAGCACCACCAGGTAAGTCTTTAGTTCAGAGTCCTTGAAATACGCGCTCAGACTCTTGGATCGCCAGGCGACAAAATGCAGTGCAAAATTCATCCCTGCAAGCAACATGAACACAACTGCGATCATTTCAATGCCGGTGCTTTCGAAAAAACCGATACTCTCGTCATGCGTCGAAAATCCACCGATCGCAATGGTTGAAAAACTATGGCCAACAGCATCAAAACCACTCATCCCTGCCAGCCAGTAACACAGCGCGCAGGCGACAGTGAGCGCCAGGTAAATATACCAAAGCGCCTTGGCTGTCTCGGTTATACGCGGCGTCAGCTTGGTATCCTTCATTGGCCCGGGCGTTTCTGCACGGTACAGCTGCATACCACCCACACCCAGCATCGGCATGATGGCCACGGCCAGTACGATGATGCCCATACCACCGAGCCACTGTAACAACTGGCGGTAAAACAAAATCGATGCTGGCAACACATCAAGGTGCGAGATGACCGTCGCACCCGTGGTAGTCAGCCCGGAGAACGACTCGAACACAGCATCGGTTATCGATAACTCCGGTTGCGCCGTCAAGGCCAGCGGCAGTGCTCCTGCAAAACCCAGCACCAGCCAGAAAAGCACCACAATCAGAAAACCATCACGTACCCGCAACTCGTCCCTGCAACGACGCACCGGCAGCCACATCACGCAACCCACAAACAACCAGGCAATGGCACTTACCAGGAACACCAGCATCTGCCCGTCATCATACAGCCAGGAAATACCGGCCGTAGGCAGCAGCGTGATACTGAACAACATCAGCAACAGTCCCAGCAAGCGCAAAATCGCAAACAGGTGCATTATCCGGCTAACAACCCGCTACAAACAGCAACAATGGATATACCTGGAAACATCTTAGAAAAAGGTAACGCCGACCTGAAACAAACGCTCAACTTCCTGGATAGATTTTTTGTCGGACAAAAACAGAATCACATGGTCATCGGTATTAATCAGCGTATCGTGATGCGCAATAATGACCTCTTCACCACGGACAATTGCACCGATCGTTGTCCCCCGAGGCAACTTGATCTCATCGATCGCACGCCCTACCACACGTGAGCTGCTGCGATCTCCGTGCGCCACCGCTTCAATTGCTTCGGCGGCACCGCGCCGCAGGGAATGCACCATCACGACATCGCCACGACGCACATGCGTAAGCAGACTGCCAATAGTTGCCTGCTGCGGCGATATCGCAACATCAATGCTGCCACTCTGCACCAGGTTGACATAGGACGCACGATTTATCAGTGACATCACCTTGCGCGCACCGAGGCGTTTCGCCAGCATGGCGGACAGGATATTCGCCTCCTCATCGTTGGTGAGCGCACAGAAAACATCAGTGTTTTCGATATTCTCCTCAAGCAGCAACTCTTCATCGGCCGCATCACCCAGCAGCACAATGGATTTGCCAAGCTTCTCCGAAAGCGACCGGGCACGATCTTCATTACGCTCGATAATCTTCACCTGACTGCGGCCCTCGATTGCCGAAGCAAGGCGCAGGCCGATATTGCCGCCACCGGCCAGTATCACCCGCTTGACCGGTTTGTCCTTGTTGCGTAACTCACCCATCACCGCACGAATATGCTTACGGGCAGCAATAAAAAATACCTCATCATCTGCCTCGATAATGGTATCGCCTTCCGGGGTAATCTGTTGCCCCTCGCGAAAAATTGACGCCACCCGCGCATCAATACCTGGCATATGTTGCTTCAGTTCACGCAGCTCGTGCCCGACCAGCGGACCGCCGTAATAGGCGCGCACTGCGACCAGCTGCACCCTGCCCTCGGCAAAATCGAGTACCTGCAAGGCTCCGGGGTTCTCAATCAACCGTTGTATGTAGTCTGTTACCAGCTGCTCCGGACTGATCAGGACGTCAATCGGCAGGGCTTCCTGTGCAAACAGTCGCTGGTGCCTCAGGTATTCAATAGAGCGAACCCGGGCGATTTTTGTAGGGGTATGAAACAGCGTATAGGCCACCTGGCAGGCGACCATGTTGGTTTCATCACTGTTTGTCACCGCAATAATCATGTCGGCATCATCAGCACCGGCCTGAGCCAGTATGTCCGGGTGCGAGGCGCAACCGATAACGGTACGAATATCCAGACGATCCTGCAAGTCATGCAATACCGCAGCATCAAGATCAATAACAGTAATATCGTTGGCTTCGCTGGCAAGATTGGCAGTAACCGAAGTGCCCACCTGACCGGCTCCGAGAATGATTATTTTCATTTAACGACCTGGCTGAAAACGTCCCGCGTCTGACCGCTGTTATGCAGCATGACTACTCGACACCTTTCTTGTTTTCTATGCCCAGCGCCCGCAGCTTCCTGTAAAGATGTGTGCGCTCCATACCGACCCGCTTGGCAAGCTTGCCAACACTACCACCCACCTCTTCAAGCTGATGTAACAGATAATTCTTCTCAAACAGCTCACGCGCCTCGCGCAGCGGCAGGTCATAGGGCATTGGCGTTGCCTGGGGTGCGCTGGCGGCCGGCTGTGATGTTATAGCCTGCTCAATCTCGGCGGCTTCAATTTCCTCACCGGTCCCCAGTATCAGCAAGCGCTGCACCAGGTTTCGCAGTTCACGAATATTGCCGGGCCAGTCATGGTTGCGCAGCTTGTTTTGTGCGGCCACCGAGAAATGCCGGTAAGAAAGGTGCTCGTGTGTAACAAGGTAATCGATATAAAAATTCAGCAGCTCATATACATCATCCGCATGCTCGCGCAACGCAGGAATCTGCAGGGGAACCACATTCAGATGGTAAAACAAATCATCCCTGAAACGTCCGGCAGCAACCTCTTCGTCAAGGTTACGCTGTGTGGTAGCGATAATGCGCAGGTCGACGTCAACATCCTCGCTGCCGCCAAGCCGGGTAAACGAATGTGTCTGGAAAACGCTGAGCAGACGGGTCTGTGTCTGCATGTCCATGTCGGCAATATCGCCGATACACAGTGTGCCCCCGTTGGCCTGCTCCAGACGGCCATAATGCACCGTCTCGCCATCTTCCTGACCGAACAGCTCGGCTGCCGAGTTATCCCCTGACATCGAACCAACAGCTATCTCGACAAAAGGACCGTCGCGCCGGGCACTCTGTTCATGTATGTAACGTGCAAAAGTACCTTTGCCAGCGCCGGCTTCACCGGTAATAAGTACCCAGCTGTTGTGCTGCGCAATCTTGCGAGCCTGCTCGCGCATGCCCGACATCACAGCTGACTTGCCCACCGGCTCAATGACAGGCTGTGCACGTTCGCGCAAATCGACATTTTCACGCTGCAGACGGTCACTATCAAATGCGCGTTCAATCGTCAGCAACAGCTTGGCAAGTGAAATAGGCTTTTCAATAAAATCGTAGGCTCCCAACCGGGTCGCCTCAACAGCTGTTTCAACAGTTCCATGGCCGGACATCATAACAACCGGGCAGGGCAGATCACCGCTTTCAGACCATTCCCGCAGCAGCGTAATTCCGTCGACATCATCCATCCAGATATCCAGCAGAATCAGATCCGGGCGGCGTGTGCGGCGCGCCTTGCGCGCGGCCTCGCCACCCTCTGCAATGGCAACTGAATAACCTTCATCCTCAAGAATGTCCTTTACAAGACTGCGGATATCAGGCTCGTCATCAACCACCAGAATGTGTTGTGCTGTCATGCTGCCTGTACCGTCATAGCCGGTGCCTGATTCATACCCTGATTCATATAAGATCCATCGCCTGCGGTTGCAGACATAACATCAAAAAATATTATAACCCAGCATCATGTGCAGATGTCTGTTGATGCAATTCCGGTTCAGACTCTGAAATCGCTGTCGCCAGCATCAACCGAATCCTGATCTGCGCACCACCGGCCTCATTGTTATCGGCAATGATTGTGCCGCCATGTTCTTCAACAATCTTCTTGACGATAGCCATACCCAGACCACTGCCTTTCAGCTTGGTAGAAACATATGGCTCAAAAACATTTTCCAGTATGCCCTGCTCAATACCGGGACCGTTATCATCAACACGCAACTCAACCTGTTGCGGCCCCTCTGCCGTAACCAGCCGGGTTGCAACTGTGACACAGGAATCCGGCTTCTGCCTGACAGCTTCCAGCGCATTTTTCAGCAGATTATGCAGCAATTGCCGCAACCGGACGTTATCGCCTTCAATATTCATGGCAGCGGCTGTCAGGTCTTCCCGGATGGTGGTGTTCAGCTCAGCGCTGCGGTACAGATCCAGCACTTCCCTGACCAGTTGATTGAGATCCATCAACTTCAGATTGATGTGTGGAACACGTGCATATTCACTAAATGCGTTAACCATCTGCTTCATGGCATCCACCTGGTTAACAATGGTTCGTGTCGCCCGGTCAAGCACCTCGGCATCATCCGCATCCATACTTTGCAGATAGCGGCGACGCAAACGTTCAGCAGACAGCTGGATCGGGGTTAACGGATTCTTTATTTCATGCGCCAGTCGGCGCGCCACCTCGCCCCAGGCCGCATCACGTTGCGCCTGAATCAACGTCGTCACATCATCAAAAACAAGCACCATACCGCCGCCACGCTTGCCGGTCGCTTCCAGCACTGTACCACGGCACATCAGTACCTGGCGTCCATGCTTGCCGAACAACGAGGCCTGTTCCTGCCACGATGCATCCCCCAGTTCGCGGTGCCTCATAACCACATCCACAAAGGGTTTCAGAAAAATATGATCGGCAGCCAGTTCCGTCAGTTCCCGACCGAGATAACGCTTAACATCAATATCGAGATTTTGCTGCGCGCTGCGGTTAACAGCCCGAAGCACCGTATCGGCACCCATACTGATAACGCCTGAAGACAGGTTCGCCAGCACCGCCTCGAGATAGGCGCGCTGGCCTTCTATCTGCTGCCGCCCGCGAACCGCCTCTTCCCGTGACTTCGCCAGACGGCGGGTCATGTCATTAAATGAGCGCGCCAGAAACCCCAACTCGTCGTCACTGGCTATCGCCAGCCGCTTGCTGTAATCACCTTCTGCAACGGCATGCGTAGCCTCAGCCATATCACGCACCGGCGCAACCAGGCGCCGTGCCGAATGAAAGGCAGCCCAGATGGCGGCCAGCAAACTCAATACCAGTACGATCGACAGGGTCAGTGTGTAGCTGAATTTCAGCGGCGTACGCAGATAGCTCAGCTCGTTATAACGCGTATAGGCCGACTGCACGCCCTCGGCAAGCTCACTGAAACGTTCCGAGACCTCGTAGAGCGCCTGTAAGGTATAAACCTCGTTGTCTGAACGGGATGACAGCACCGGCACCAGTGCGCGCACATACAAACCGCTTTCACCAACCGGATCAAGGCCGATGTAATGCTGCCGGTTACGCATTAGCACCAGCATCTCGCTGGGCGGCTGATTGGGAATAATCTCTGTCAGGTCAGACAGGCTTGAAGCAACAATACGACCATCACCACCGATCAGGGTAAGTTCAGCAGCACCACTGCGCACACGGCGATCATATAGTGTCAGAGGCAGTGTTGCGGCAGGCTCGCTGGAAAGCTCTTCCGCCAGGCGGATGGTCACATTGAGCACATCATGCAACTTCACATCCAGCGAAGCTCTGCTCAGGTCAAGCGCATCATCCAGCCCCTTTTCTATACGCACATCAAACCAGCTGTCGATGCCACGATGTAAAAACTGCAGGGAAAAGTAGTACACCACAGATACCGGTACAACCGACAGCACCACGAACATTACAACCAGCCGACTGGTCATACGCGCGCCGGCAACATTCATCCGATATTGCCTGATCAGCTTGAAAATATTGGCCGCCACCAATGCACCAAGCAACACCAGGCTGGCTGCATTGATAATAAGCAACACCGAGTACATCTCCCCAAAGTGCTCGGAGTTATCGGTTGCGTCGCTGAGAAAGTAAAGAGATACCAGCAGCAGTATAAACAGCACCAGCATCGGCAAAACGCCGAAGCTGCTGCGTTTTAGCGAACCAGCAGCCATGAATACCACTTGCTTGTCATGTCCCAGGCAGACGACACGTAGGCAATCAGGCGCACCGGGGTCGGCAGCGATTCAATATCCAGGCTGCCGCGCAGACGAATCTGGTAATTCAGTTTGGAATCAAGCGTTTCACCGGACAATAACAGGCTTTGAAGATTACCAACTGCCCGCAAAGCATCATCCAGTCGCCGGTAATTCCCCTGGCTGCCTGCAGACACATCCTTTACCTGGTAGCTCTCGCTGAGTGCGTGATACTGGAGCTGTCTATAACGCACCAGCTCAATTTCGACACTGTCCCATAACCAGGTATTCTTCTTAACCACCTGCACCTGGAATTCAAACGTCAGCGGTACCCCGTTTTTGACGGCTTCTTCAGCGCCTGAACTCAAGAATATCTCGAACTGCGCCCCCAGGTAATCACCTTCCTCGGTACGCCAGGTATGTGCGTCTTCAAGCTGAAAAATCCCGGGGTCTGCAGCAGACACCGGTAGCGGGATGCAGCAGGCAAGCACCAGCAACAACAGCACCGCCCGGCATCGAATAGAGCCGGTAAAGGTAACAACGGGCAGTTGCCCGATCAGGCGGTCCTGGTTATACATGCAAAGTAAAATCCGTCCATTTCATTCTCACCGGGTAAAATCTGCCTGCCATGCAGGCATTCATGTCCCCAGCCTGCTGCTATCGGCAACTCAGCTGCATCCTTCTGCGCTTCCAGAAAACGTCCTATCTGGTCACTGTTCTCGTCTGCCAATACCGAACAGGTACAGTACAAAAGCATACCGCCAGACGACAACAAGGGCCACATCGCCTGCAGCAGTTGCATCTGCAACCTCACCAGCCCGGCAATATCTTCCGCACGGCGCAGCAACTTGATATCCGGGTGTCGCCGTATCACACCGGTCGCGGAGCAGGGGACATCCAGCAATATACGGTCATAGCTCTGACCATCCCACCAGTCAGCGGTTGCTGCGGCGTCGCCCTGCACCAGATTGGCGCTCAGTGACAAGCGCGACAAATTTTCGCTGATACGCAGCAGCCGACGCGCCTCGACATCAACGGCAGTAAGCTCTGCCAGTGCCGGTTCTGACTCCAGTATATGCGCAGTCTTGCCGCCAGGTGCGGCGCAGGCATCCAGCACCCGTTGTCCCGGTTGCAGGTCGAGCAAACCGGCCGCCAGCTGCGCTGCGCCGTCCTGCACCGATATATAACCATCGGCGAATCCGGGCAGAATATCTACCGGCACCGGCCGGTCCAGCCTGATACCGGTGTCAACATGTGCCAGTGGTCGCGCCTCAAGTGACAGCTCTGTCAACTTTTCCAGGTATTCAGCGCGCGTCATGCATTGCCTGTTGATACGCAGGCTAAAGGGTGGCCGCGCATTATTGGCAGTCAATACAGTTTCCCAGTCATCCGGCCAATCGGATTGCAGCCGCTCAATTAACCAGGCGGGATGCGCAAAACGGGCCACCGGCTCGACAGCAACAGCCTCCTGGCATTGTGCCGACTGACGCTGGTAATTACGTAACACAGCGTTCACCAGTCCGCTTGCCCATTGCTTGTTCAGTGCATGGGTTGCCTGCACTGTTTCATTTACAGCTACCCGCTGCGGCATTGCCAGCTGGTCCAGCTGGTACAGTCCCAGCAACAAAACACAGCGCACGTCTGCATCACGTTGCTTCAGTGGTTTTTTCAGAAGTCGCTGCAACATTGCATCCAGCCGGTAATACCAGCGCAACGTCCCGTACGACAACTCCTGCACCAGCGCACGCTGACGTGCATCTGTTATTGCCTGTACCGCTGCAGGTAATGCCTCTGACAAGGATCGCCCGTCGCTTGTCACTTGCGACAGCACCAGGGCTGCACAGGCACGCGCATCGATCGTCATCTCAGTCCCTCAGTGAAGCTACGACGCATCATCGAGACGCATACCGGCAATTGCATGTGCATTGACAAACTCGCCGGCGCTGACAGCACGTCCACCCGGCAGTTGCAGCTTGAGTATCTGCAAGCAATCCTTGCCGCAAGCAACCTCGATACCTTCCTTGTCAGCTACCAGCACCGTACCTGGCAGCGCATCTGCAGCACATGCAATCACCCGCGCATCCCATATCCGCAGCTGTCGACCACCATAGCGCGTCTCGGCAACCGGCCATGCATTAAACGCCCGGATACGACGCATGATTTCATCTGCCGCCATGGTCCAGTCAATCCGCGCTTCGGCCTTTTCCAGTTTGCTGGCATAGCAGGCAAGCGCATCATCCTGCGGCACGGCTGCAAGCTCACCGCGCTCAATAGCTGCGAGGTTATCTGACAACAATTGCGCACCCTGTTGCGCCAGCCTGTCATGCAGCCGGCTACCGCTATCATCTGCCTCAATCGGACAGCGCGCGCTGGCAAGTACCGGCCCGGTATCAAGTCCGGCATCCATCTGCATCAGGCAGACACCGGTCTCATGGTCGCCGGCCAGGATCGCACGCTGAATCGGTGCCGCACCACGCCAGCGCGGCAGTAACGAGGCGTGCACATTGAGACACCCCAGGCGCGGCAGCGCCAGCACCGCGGCAGGCAAGATCAGGCCATAGGCTATAACCACCATTAAATCCGGCTGCAATACAGCAAGCGCCTGTTGAGCCTCAGCGGATTTTAATGAGACAGGCTGATAAACAGCCAGGTCATTCTGCAGTGCAAGCTGCTTTACCGGGCTGGCACTGGTCTTGCGCCCGCGACCGGATGGCCGGTCAGGCTGGGTGTATACCGCGACAACATCATGGGGACTGTCCAGCAACGCCTGTAACGCGGGCACAGAGAAATCCGGGGTCCCGGCAAATACTATATTCATACGATTGGCAGTATCCCTAACGACTGGATACAGGAAGGGTCAAATAACCCGCATGTCTGGTGACGCCGCAGGCTCCGGAGTCGACTGGCGCTGCTCTTTTTCAAGTTTTTTCCGAATTCGAGTGCGCTTGAGCTGTGACAGGTAGTCAACAAAAAGCTTGCCATCGAGGTGATCAATTTCATGCTGAATACACACGGCCAGCAGCTCGTTTGCCTCCATTTCAAAGGCTTTTCCGTCTAAACCCAGTGCACGGATGCGCACCTGGTCGGCACGCTGTACGGTTTCATAGACGCCTGGGACAGAGAGACAACCCTCCTCCATTTCCTCGACACCGGCCAACTCGATGATTTCCGGGTTAATCAGGTATAAAGGCTGGTTCTTTTCTTCCGATATATCAATGACGATGACCCGTTTATATACATTGACCTGGGTAGCTGCCAATCCGATGCCTGGCGCTGCATACATGGTCTCAAGCATGTCATCCGCAAGTTTGCGGATGTTGTCGTCCACCGCTTCTACAGGTTGGGCAACGTTGCGCAGACGCGGGTCAGGGAAGTGCAGGATATTGAGGATAGCCATGTGATTGCCGTCACGATTCTGGAAATTTATATCCAATATACTGTACCACAAACGTCAATGTGGCGACGGCAGGAATCCATAAAAGGTTTTGTTCTGTGTGGATTTTCCGCTAGACTCGCGCATGAACCGGGGCAGCCGGAAGCAGCAACATCGCTACCGCTAATCTGACGGGCATCGATACATACTCGACGTAAAGGGACACCTATGCCAATCAAGAAATTAACAGGAATGGTCTTCGCCGCTCTGTTCGCAGGTTTTCTGTATGCAGCAGACGTGGTTCTCAACCCGGAACACCCGGACCGCTACGTGGTCGTCAAGGGTGACACACTCTGGGACATCTCAGCCATGTTTCTGCGTGACCCCTGGCTCTGGCCGGAAGTCTGGTATGTCAATCCACAGGTTGAAAACCCGCACCTGATCTACCCCGGCGACATTCTGACGCTGGTTTATGTCGACGGTAAACCGCAGCTGCGTATGTCACGCGGATATCCAACCGTTGATCTGTCACCGCAGGTGCGCGTGGAGAGCCTTGAAAACGCCATTCCTACCATACCGCTGGATGCGATACGGCCATTCCTGACACGCGCCCTTGTGGTAGATGCCGAGGCAATGGACAAGGCACCCTACGTCGTTGCAAGTGCCGGCGAACATGTTATCACCGGCGTCAGTGACCGGGTCTATGCCCGCGGCATCGACGACAAAAGTGAAACGATATTTGATCTCTACCACCCGGGCGGCCCTTATATCGATCCGGACACCGACGAATTACTTGGCTATGAAGCACTCTATGTAGGTACCGGTCCGGTCGAGCAGTTCGGTGATCCGGCCACCATCTTTCTGGCACAAACCACCCGTGAAATCAGGGTCGGTGACCGTCTGCTGCCAGCCGACGAATCCACGCCGGTTACACATTTTCAGCCACACGCACCTGAGACCGACCTCGAAGGCCATATCATTTCAGTGATTGACGGCGTCAGCCAGATTGGCCAGTTCAATGTGGTGGCCATTGACCTCGGCACCCGCGAAGGCCTCGAAATAGGTCATGTGTTCAGAATCTTCAAGAGAGGCGCGACCATCAAGGACACCGTCAGCGGCAAACGTAATGATGCCGTGAAGCTGCCGGATGAAGATGCCGGCCTCATCATGGTGTTTCGCACCTTTGACAAGGTCAGCTTTGGCCTGGTCATGAAAGCAACCAGCGCTATCAATATTAACGACTTCGTACGCACGCCCTGACAACAGGGCCTCACAATGTTAACGCCAAGGATGGTGAACACATGTATAAACAGACCGGATCAACACCGCTGAGTGTAAGCTAGCCATCATGGCTGGCACACTCACCGTCTCCACAGATACCCTTTCTGACTGGCTCACCCTGTACCACGCTCCCGGCGTGGGCGCGGTGACCCTGCATCGCTTGCTGGAGCGCTTCCCGAACCCGGGTGATCTGCA
>CAJQPV010000219.1 GCA_905480305.1 uncultured Gammaproteobacteria bacterium
CAGAGGCGCAGCGCAACAAAAAAGCGGATCAGGAAAAACAGCGCAAGCTCGAGGCACAACGCAAGAAAAAGGCGGAGCAGGACAAACAACGCAAGCTCAATGCGGAACGCAAGAAGAAGGCCGAGCAGGAGCAGCAGCGCAAGGCGGAAGCAGAGCGCGAGAAAAAGGCAGAACAGGAAAAGCAGCGCAAGGCGGAGGCGGAACGCAACAAGAAAGCTGAACAGGAGAAACAACGCAAGGCCGAGGCGCTGCGCCAGCAACAGGCAGAGCAGGCGTTGCAGGCACAGTTGGCGGAAGAGGCGGCCCTGGCGCGGGCTGAAAGCGCGTTGTCGCAGTTCATACCTTATATTCAGCAGAAGGTACAGAACAGCTGGCGGCGTCCCGCTGGCAGCCCGCCGGGTTTAAGCTGCGTGATACAGGTAAAATTGATTCCGGGTGGTGAGGTGGTGAGTGCCAAAGTGGTGCAAGGCAGCGGTGATACCTTGTTTGACCGCTCTGTTGAAACAGCCGTGCTGAAGGCATCACCATTACCCTTGCCGGACGACCCGGCAATGTTTAAATATTTTCGTGAAATTAACTTCAGGTTTGTGCCGGATTGATAAGGCCCGGGCTGTTACAGCCGCATGGGCTCACTGAAACCACAGAGTGAAGGAAACAGAGAGGGGAACTTAACCGTCGTGATGAATAGATATTACCGTTGGATATTTTTGGTGCTGTTGCTGGCGAGCAACCCGCTGCGTGCAGCACTCACTATCGAGATTACCCAGGGCATGGAAGGGGCGATCCCGGTTGCCGTGGTGCCGTTTGGCTGGAGCGGCAACACCGCAGCGGCACCGGAGAACCTCGCCGCCATCATCAGTGCCGATCTGAATCGCAGTGGCCGCATTGAAACCCTGCCGGACCGTGATCTGATTGCGCACCCCACGGAGGGCGCGCAGCTACAGTTCCAGAACTGGCGCATGGTGAAGGTGGATAATCTCGTGATTGGCAAGGTAACCGGGAACGCCGACGGTACCTTTACGGTGCAGTTCGAGCTCTATGACGTGTTTCGTGGCAAGCAACTGATTGGTTCAAGCTTTCCGACCAGCCGTGAAGAGCTGCGCCAGGTAGCGCACCATATCAGTGACCTGATCTATGAAAAACTCACCGGTGAGAAAGGCGCGTTTAACACACAAATTGCCTATGTGACCACCAGCGGTAGTAGCAAAAACAAGAGCTATACCCTGCTGGTGGCCGACTCGGACGGCTACAATCCGCAGACCATTCTGACGTCAAACCAGCCACTGATGTCGCCGTCCTGGTCGCCGGATGGCCGGCAGATCGCCTATGTCTCGTTCGAGAAGAAGCTGGCCGAGATCTATATCCAGGAGGTGGCCAGCGGCTCGCGTCGCAAACTGGCTGCCTTCAAGGGCATAAACGGCGCGCCGGCGTGGTCGCCGAATGGTCGTCAGCTTGCCCTGACGCTGTCGCGCGACGGTAACCCTGAAATCTATATCATGGATGTCTCAAGCGGCACTCTGCGCCGGCTCACCAACGGTTCTGCCATTGATACCGAGCCGGTGTGGACGCCGGATGCAAGCAGCATCATTTTTACTTCGGATCGTGGCGGTTCGGCGCAGCTGTACCGCGTCCCCGTGGGGGGCGGCAAGGCTCAACGCCTGACATTTGAAGGCAAATACAATGCCGGCGCGGATGTCTCGCCGGACGGGCGTAAAATTGCTATGGTTCACGGCAATAATGGCAATTACCGCATTGCGGTGCTGGACCTGGATAGCCGCTTGCTGCGGATATTAACCGACGGCCCGCTGGACGAGTCACCGAGTTTCTCGCCGAATGGCAGCATGATTATCTATGCCACCCGTGCGGGTAACCGGGAAGTGCTGTCGGCGGTGTCGGTAGACGGGCGTTTCCGCCAGCGCCTGTCGCTGCAGGCAGGTAATGTGCGTGAACCGGTATGGTCACCCTTCGACAACTAAGGTCCGGGGTAAGTAAAGTCCAGGTATTTAGCAGCTACATGAATCGAAAATCGGGAGTTAAATTATGAAATTCAAGTTAAGCAGAGTGATACTGGTGCTGTTGGTTGCAGTGATGGCAGCCTGTAGTTCAACCGGCGACAAGCAGGAAGGTGCCGTCTCCATCGAAGACAAGGGTACCTCGGCAGATGGCAGTGCGGTAAGCAGTGGTGCTGCGGGCAGCAGCAGTTTCAGCAATTACTCGCTGGATGATCCGAACAGCCCGCTGGCACAACGGGTCATCTACTTTGAATATGACAGCGCCGAGATCACCATGGACGGGCAGGACCTGCTGGCTCACCATGCCGGTTACCTGGTTGCCAATCCAGCGGTTTATGTCACCCTCGAAGGTCACACGGATGAGCGTGGCTCGCGCGAGTACAATATCGCACTGGGCGACCGGCGTGCGCTTTCTGTACAGCGTGTACTGGAGCTGAACGGTGTTGCGCCCGAGCAGGTTACGGTTGTCAGCTACGGTGAAGAAAAGTCGGCAGCCGATGGCAACAGTGATGCGGCCTGGCGTTTGAACCGCCGTGTCGAATTGCTCTACTAAATTGCTGTAGTGGGAAAAATCCAATGA
>CAJQPV010000220.1 GCA_905480305.1 uncultured Gammaproteobacteria bacterium
AATGCCGGTCATACGCTGGTGATTGATGGTGAGACCACGGTGTTGCACCTGATTCCGTCGGGCATTCTCAGGGAGAATGTCATGTGCCTGATCGGTAATGGTGTGGTGTTGTCGCCTGCGGCGTTATTCGAAGAGCTGAACATGCTGGAAAAGGCCGGTGTGCCGGCCCGCGAGCGTCTGAAGATCAGCGAGTCCTGTCCGTTAATTCTTCCCTACCATATTGCGCTCGACCAGGCGCGCGAACTGGCGCGCGGGAAAAAAGCGATTGGTACCACCGGCCGTGGTATCGGGCCGGCCTATGAAGACAAGGTTTCACGGCGTGGCTTGCGACTCGGCGAGTTAATGGACCCGGCACACTTCAGCGAGCGTCTGCGCGAAGTAATGGAGTATCACAATTTCTCACTGGAGCATTACTTCAAGGCCGCGCCGGTTGATTATCAACAGGTGCTCGATGAGGCGCTCGCGCAGGGTGAACAGATTGCGCCGATGGTTACAGATGTGCCGGGTGAGCTGCATCGCCTGCGCAAGCAGGGCAGCAGTATCATGTTCGAGGGGGCGCAGGGCGCGCTGCTGGATATCGACCATGGTACCTATCCGTATGTGACCTCTTCTACGACCACCGCCGGTGGTGCTGCCAGCGGCAGCGGTATCGGTCCGCGTCATATCGATTATGTGCTGGGTATCGTCAAGGCCTATACCACACGTGTGGGTGCCGGTCCGTTTCCGACCGAACTGTTTGATGATGACGGCAAACACCTGGGCGAGAAGGGACACGAGTTCGGTGCCACCACCGGTCGCAAGCGCCGCTGTGGCTGGCTGGATGCAGTGTCTCTGAAGCGTTCACTGGATATCAACAGTGTGACCGGTCTCTGCATTACCAAGCTCGACGTGCTGGACGGTCTTGAGACACTCAGGATTGCCGTCAACTACAAACTTAACGGTGAGACGCTGGATGCACCACCGGGGGGTGCGGACCTGATTGAACAGTGCGAACCCGTATATATAGAGATGCCGGGTTGGTCAGAGTCGACTGTCGGCACAAAGAGCTACGACGATCTGCCGGCTGCGGCGAAGGCCTACCTCGACAAGGTTGAGTCGGTTTGTGAGGCACCGATAGCTATTATTTCCACCGGGCCGGACAGGGCGGAGACCATTATTCTCAAACATCCGTTTGAATAAATGCAGCGGTAGCGTTTTACCTGCAGGATGACCGTTACATGGATGTACCGGACGGTGTGCTGTTAAGTCTGTCTGTTGACACCCTCGGGGCAGAGGGCTAGATTTGTATATAAGCAGACTAAAACGAGTGCTGTTCTGCGGGTTACCTGTCTAGCCTGGGTGGTTCAGCCGGTCACCCTGATGATGCACTTTTCCCGTACAAAAATGTCCTGGCAGCCCTTCCGGCTGCTGCTGTTTATCTGTGTCTCCTGTGTATTTCTGACCGCTGCCGGTGCAGACAACAGCCGCGCCCGGTTCGTTAAGCTGGACAGTGAAATCCAGGCCATCAAGGAAGAAATTCTCGATATTAACCGGGACATCCTGCTGCTTGAGGAAATGTCGCTGTACCCGCATGGCCGGCAACTGATCGTGCTGGTGTCAGTGGCGGCCAACAGTTCGCTCACACCCGGCACGATCTCGCTACAGCTGGACGGGCAGGTGGTCAGCCAGCACCAGTACACTGCCAGTGAACATGCCGCCATGCGGGAAGGCGGGGTGCACCGTCTCTACACCGGCAGGGTGGATGATGGCAAACACCAGCTGCAGGTTTCTGTTACCGGTGAGCAGGTGAAGGGAGATGCTTTTAGTCAGCAACGCAGTGTCACCATCACCAAGCAGGCCGGTCGCAAGTATATGGAACTACACCTCGGGCCGCGCGACGATACGACGCAACCCGGTTTGACCATTCGCGAATGGTGATGCGGATGAACAAGTACCTGACTGCAGCATCAGCACACATCGCGACAGGCATATTACTGCTGGTTTTTGTGGCAACCCTGCCAGTCATGGCGGCGCAACCGGACAGTGAAAGGTTACAGGAGCTGCTCTATGGAGAAGCCCTGTTTCTTTCGCACCAGCAAGACTACCTGACAGCCATTGCACGGCTGCAGCTGGCTGAAGATCAGCAACAACAATCGTCGTCCACAATTGACGCCCGTCTATTGCTGGCGAGGTTGAAACTTGCCTATGGTTTGCATATTGAAGCCGGTTTTGATTTTCATGCCCTGCTCGATGACGAGCTGCCTGATGAGGTGAGAAACCGGGCCTGGTACGAACTGGCCCGGGCATTTTCCCACAAGGGTTACTACGAGGCAGCCGCAGAGGCACTGGGCAATATCAAGGGCAAGCTTCCGGACGATATTGCCGGTGACTACCAGTTGCTCTATGCCACGGTACTGATGGCACTGGAGCAGAATCTGCAGGCCGCCAGGGTGCTGGAGCCCTGGCAGGGGGCGCCGGCACTGGTGGCGTATGCCGACTATAACCGTGGTATTGCACTGGTTCGGGCCGGCCAGCACGAACAGGCGCTACCGGCGCTGCAACAGGCCGTTGCCAGG
>CAJQPV010000221.1 GCA_905480305.1 uncultured Gammaproteobacteria bacterium
CCACGGTTTTCACAGGTTTCCTCGACATGAAACTCGACACTGCAAACAGCATCCGCGAGCATGTCAAGCTGTGCTTCAGGAAGCGTCCTGTGCTTGTCTATTAATTCCTTAAGCACAAACTCACTGATTTTTCCGGTAACAACTGCAGCCCTTTCCTCGTCAATCAACTGCAGACCACCAGCCATCTTCTCCAGCAGATCCGGTATCTCGCCAAGCGGTTCAAACTCTCCGGAATCCTTCAAAAAATCATTAAAAACCTCTTTTGCCCTGGACATACTTACAATCACCTCACGGGTGACTGCCTCAATACCCTGATTCACTGCAGCGCTGCCGCCATCATTTGCCGCCACATCATCAAGCGCACCATCAATGGCGATCAATGTATTTGCGATTGCGGGAAACATTGAGTCCGTATCGTCATCATTACCGGCCAGAAATTCACGCACAGACAGTTCATGCCCGAACACGGCATTACTCAATGCTTCCTTGTTGATCATATCCAGCGTGTTACCGAGCATATGCAGACCGTCGGCTAGCGGCGCCAATATCTGCTTGTCGGTACCGCCACTTGGCATATAGGCGTCGATCCGTTCCTTGATATGTTCAATATCGGTGCGCACAGTCACTGCAACGGTCTGCAGCAAGTCATCATTAAAAACAATCATGCCTTCACCGGAAGGCACACCTTCTTCGCCATTGGCAGACTTGCCCTTCAGACCGTAAGTGGATTTTATTTCGATAATCCGATGCGATCTGGAGTCACATAGTGTCAACCGGTAAAGCAGGTTCTTCACCAGGTCATCGGTAAGTAAATCAGAAAATACTTTCTCGCCTGAATCCATCAGGCGTTTAATCTGCCGGTCCAGCTGACCAAACAGCTGTTTGATCTCCGTTGTCTCTTCCAGTTCACCGTCACGCAATGCCTCGGCAATACCGGCACCAATCCACCATACCCGCGCCACTGGCTCGCTCAGTGCTTGCTCCTGCAAATGCACAAGCACATCTATCAGGGCTTGCAGGGCCGACGTACCGTCACCACCGCGATACCAGGATAACAACCCACCCTGGAAGCGGACACGCGCCGAACGCGCCAGCGCCGGAATATCATGCTGCTGTTTCTTTGCACGTACGTCGAAGACCGATGTCGGCACGCGCGTTGACAGGTTCGGCGAGAATACTGCAGTTTCCTGCAAGGGTTGTTCGCCGCGGGTCGCACGCAGACTGTTGATGACCGGCAACATGACAGCCGGATTATCCTTGCGACCGGAACGAATACTTGAGAGGTAGTCAGGCAATTGTAAAAAAGACTGCATCAACAGCTCCAGCGCAGTTTCCTTTTCCTCAACCGCGTCCTGCAGCAGATCTTCAACCACTTCTTCCATCTCGGAAGTCAGCAGAATCGCACCCTTAATGCCCACCATTTGCAACGGCCCCAGGGCCTCATGCAACTGTGCCGCACATTTCTGCAGCAATGTCTTGTTTTCAGCACCGGCGGCGTACTCTTCCAGCTGTATCCGGGCAAGCTTCAGCGTCTCGTCCAGTTCCTGGCGTACCCAGCCCAGTGCGTTGTAATCTATCGCTTCATCCATAATGACTATTCCTTGCCTTCACCTCGATCAGCAGGTCACAAGGTTGCCGGATAATCAGGCAACCTTGTGACATGAACTGCGGGATCATCAAGTTATCTCCAGAGATAATTATTGCGGTAATTTAAAACCGGCAACCGAAGTATCAAGATCCTGTGCCAATCGGGCGAGATTACCGATCGAGCGTGCAGTCTGCTCGGTACCGGAGGTCGCCTGCAGGGTCACTTCCTGGATACCATTCATGCTGGACGCAAGCTGGGTCGCCGCATTCGCCTGTTCGCTGGCAGATCCGGAGATCGCCTGAATCAGACCGGCCAGCTGACTGGACACAGATTCAATTTCCTCCAGCGCACCACCGGCATCCTCTGCCAGCTGTGCTCCGTTGACCACACCCGAGGTACTCTTCTCCATGGAGATAACAGCCTCGTTGGTATCCGCCTGAATCGTTTTAACCAGCGCTTCAATCTGCTTGGTTGCATTGGCAGAACGTTCAGCAAGACGCTGCACTTCGTCGGCCACCACCGCGAAGCCTCGACCGGCTTCACCCGCCATGGCAGCCTGGATTGACGCATTCAACGCAAGGATATTGGTCTGCTCGGCAATATCATTAATCAGCTCAACGATATCGCCAATTTCCTGCGAACTTTCACCGAGACGCTTGATACGCTTGGAAGTTTCCTGGATGTGCTCGCGAATCGTATCCATACCATCCATGGTACGTTGTACTGCTTCACCGCCCTTCTTCGCGATTTCAACCGAACGCATGGCCACCTTGGATGACTCGCTCGCTTCTTTCGACACATTTTCCATTGAACCGGAGATTTCTACAATTGCAGAACCCGCAACCGTAATATCCTCGGATTGCTTCTTGCTCGCAGTAGAAAGCTGATTGGCTATCTGCTCGGTTTCCTGCACAGAACCCGACAACTGCGAAGACGTGTCGTTAATTGTCTTGACCAGACCACGCAGCGACTCAACCGTCACATTGATAGAGTCGGATATTGCACCGGTAAAGTCCTCGGTCACCGTGGTAGTCACGGTCAGGTCACCCGCAGCCAGATCGCCGATTTCGTTCAGCAGGCGCATAATCGCTTCCTGGTTGGCACTGTTCTCTGCCTCCACAACCTGGCTTCGCTTGCGCTGGGCAATCAGCGTTTCGTATGCCATAAACAGAAGGATCAGGAGCGCGACCGCACCCAGAAAATACGCCAGCTCGTTGGATACAAAATGACCTTTCTGACCGTCAACAAGCACAATTTTCAGGTTGTTTGCCGCGTCAAACAGGGCCTCACTCTGGCCGGTAATTTCTGCCGCTGCTGCCTGAATACTGATCAGTTCCTCGGCGTTTTCAACGATAGAACCAACATTGTCACTGACCCGACTGAACAACAGGGCGATATTCTGGATCTTTGACTGCAGGGTGTTACCCTTCAGCTGCGTGATACCACCGGTACCACGCATGAATCCGTCAAGGACACGACCGAATTCCCTGGTATCCGCTGCGAACGCCACTGCGGCAGACTCGGTACCCTGACCGGTCATGACAGCGTTGAGGCTGTTTACGATGCGCTGACCAAGTACTGCCTGCTGACTGGCCAACCTGACCTGCTCGGCACTGGCATCAGTTTTCATCAACTCGTTAACAATGCCCTGCGTGTGCTCCATGAGCTGCGGCATAATCTCACTCATCAGGCTGGTTGCCTCGGTCATCGCCATAATCAGGAACTGACCTTCCAGCACCGCGTCGATGTTGTAGCGAAAGCCGCTCCAGCGATTGTCGAGCTTAATCAGGGCGGCACTCTCGGGTGTTTTACTTTCCCCGGTTGATTCGCCGAACTCGGACATCTGCTCGCCCAGGATCTGGCCGAACTCGTTCTTGGATATCTCCATCTTGTTGAAGGCATCCGAGTCACCCGTGGTCGCAGCCAGCGCGTACTTGGCAACGCGTTGAGACAACACCAGTTGCTCACCAACATCTGCCAGTCTTGCCTGGTCCTGCTCGACCTGCTTGCCAACATTTACAAAGGTCCAGGCCATTGCGCAAATCGCACACAACATAAAGAAGGTCAGAACCTTCATCCTGTTGGTAGCACCCAGCTTCTTCTCATCAAACATCGTTTTCATGGTCTATCTCCTGACCCACCAGTTCACTTGCAAAATTAAAATCTGAATAAACACTGTTCCCCGAAAGCCCGATCAAACAGCTGCCTGTAAAAATTGCTGTGAGTCAGCCAGAACAAACAGACTGAACACCCCCCACACCTGCTCGTTGCTGCGATAACCACCAGCGATATATGGCTGCAGCATCGCGTCCACAACTACCTCATCCTGCGTATATTCCTCTTCAAGAAAGTGCTTCAGACCCATTACTTCGTCGACAATCAGTCCTGAATAAATGCCTTCATGGTTAATAACCAGAATGCGACTCTTGCCAGTCAGCCGCACCATTTCATTACCAAGATAACCATTCAGATCGATAACCGGCAGCAGGTTGCCCCGCACATTCGCCATACCACGTACCCATGATTGCGTCAGTGGGACATTGGAAAGAGACGGCACATCGAGGATTTCGACTACTTGATCCATCGGCGCAAGCAGCGAATTGCCACCAAGCCGGAAGGCAATACCGGACCACTCATTGGAAACCTCGGCCTTGCGTGGCAGGCCAACCGCGCAGCTGCGGCAGGCATCCTCAATATCCTTGAGAATGGCTACCGGATTTATAAGGTGTTTATCAGTCATGGCTTTTACGCAGCAAGCGCCTCATTGATAAGGGTCAGCAGGGTGCTTTCCTTGACCGGCTTGGTCACATAATCGCGGGCACCCTGGCGAATACCCCAGACACGGTCGACCTGCTGATCCTTGCGGGTGA
Source organism: uncultured Gammaproteobacteria bacterium (assembly GCA_905480305.1). GTDB lineage: Bacteria > Pseudomonadota > Gammaproteobacteria > UBA9214 > UBA9214 > UBA9214. The sequence goes on from CAJQPV010000221.1 coordinate 4,459, forward strand.
CAATAATGACTGGTATCCCGGAAGTGTCCGGATCTGATGTCAACTCACGGGTCGCCTGAAAACCGTTAAGTCCCGGCATCACTACATCCATAAGAATAAGATCCGGATGCTCACGCCTGGCAACCTCTATCCCTTCACCGGCATTTGACGCAGTCAGCGTGTTGAAACCATTTTTCTCCAGCATCTTCTTCAGCAGATGTGTATCAGTCGGCGAGTCATCAACAATCATTATCTGTGTCATCTTTATTGCCTCTATTAAATATCAACGTACGTGCAGTTGTATTGTTATGACTCTGCCTTCGCAGTGTGCTGCCCAATCACCGACAGTAACTCTTCCCGGGTAAAGGGTTTGGTTATGTAGTTATCCGAACCGACCACACGCCCCCGTGCGCGATCAAACAAACCGTCCTTGCTGGAAAGCATGACAACCGGTGTATGCCGGAACACACGGTGATGCTTGATCAGCGCACAGGTCTGGTAGCCATCAAGGCGCGGCATCATGATGTCCAGCAGGATCAGATCCGGCTGGTGATCCGCAATCAGGCTGAGCGCTTCAAACCCGTCTGTCGCCGTAATCACCTCGAAACCTTCCTTCTTCAGCAATGTCTCGGCGGTACGGCGAATGGTCTTGCTGTCATCAATCACCATGACCTTGAAGGCCTTGCTGGCACCCTCGTTGGCCGCAGCTGTCCCCTCGACGGCACCGCTCACCTCATCTGCTGGTATACTGGTCTGCATGGTTACACCTATATGTTTGTTTTATATGTCTTTTAATTAGCCCGATTGTCGCGCCGCGCGTGCCGAAGAACCTTCGTCGTTACCCAGCAGCACAAATTAATTTAGTATTACCAGTCTGCTACATCGATTTATCGTCATTCGCGCAACAAACTTGATGCTGTTGCACCGTTCTGATGATGCACATCATCCTGTTACAGAAAAAAGGAGCACCATGAGCAAAAAACTGGGCGTCGTAATGGACCCCATCGGGGCAATCAACTTCCACAAGGACAGCACGCTGGCTATGCTGCTGGCGGCCGACAAACGTGGCTGGCAGCTGTATTACATGGAACAGGGAGACCTGTTTCTGCAAGACGGCCGTTGCCACGCCAGGCTTGCGCAACTGGAAGTCCGTGCAGATGAAAACGACTGGTTTACCCTGTCAGATGCTACTACCGCACCACTCGATGAACTGGATGTGGTTCTGATGCGCAAGGACCCACCGGTGAACATGGAGTTCATCTACACCACCTTGCTGCTGGAGCGTGCCGAGGCACACGGCACGCTGGTTGTGAACAAACCCGCAGCCATCCGCAATGCCAACGAAAAACTCTATACCGCCTGGTTTCCCGAATGCTGTACACCAACACGGGTAAGCCGTGACATGCGGCTACTGAAGGATTTTCATGCAGAGCACGGCGACATTATCGTCAAACCACTGGATGGTATGGGCGGCGCATCCATATTCCGGGTACAGCAGCAGGATCCGAACCTGAATGTCATACTGGAAACCATCACCGGTAATGGCACTATCAGTGCCATGGCACAACGCTACATCCCTGAAATCACAGCCGGTGATAAACGTATCCTGATGATTGACGGCGAACCCTTCCCGCATGCACTGGCGCGCATTCCGGCAAGCGGAGAAACGCGCGGCAACCTGGCTGTCGGCGGACGCGGCGAAGGTGTTGATCTCAGCAAGCGTGACCGCTGGATTTGCGCACAGGTCGGACCGGCATTACGTGAGCAGGGCCTGCTGTTTGTCGGCCTTGATGTAATTGGCGACTACCTCACCGAGATAAACGTTACCAGCCCGACCTGTATTCGCGAACTCGACAAACTCTATAACGCTGATATCGCCGACCAGTTGATGGATGCCATTGATACCCGACTGCAGGTATAGCCATGCGCCATGCCCTACTGCCCGTCCTCGTCCTCCTCGGTGTGTTGCTGGGTGGCTGCAGCAACGATGAAACTGTTTTTCATACGCGTTTTTTTGCCCTGGGCACACTCATTGAAATCAGTATTTACGGGGCAAACCCGACCCTTGCAGCACGCGCCAGCGAACAGCTCGAACAGGACCTGCTGACCCTGCAAACAAGCTGGCATGCATGGCAACCCGGCGCACTGTCGGATATCAATGCACAGCTGGCGAGCCTGCAGGTATTTATCCCGGATCCCGATATGCTGCCGCTGCTGCAGGAAGCGCACCGCTTGTCAAAACTCAGCCAGGGCCTGTTCAACCCTGTCATTGGCCAGCTGATTGCGCAGTGGGGATTCCATGATAATCCACTGCCGATTGGAACGTTGCCGGATAGTGACTCAATCGCCGCGCTGGTAGCGCAAGCTCCCACTGTTGAAGATATCAGCCTCACGGACACACAACTTGCCACCCGTAACCCGGCCGTACGTTATGATCTTGGCGCATTCGCCAAGGGCTACGCGATAGACCGCGCCATCGAAAAGCTGCGTGAATTCGGCATTGAGAACGCCATCATCAACGCCGGTGGTGACCTGCGCGCCATCGGACAACATGGTGACCGGCCGTGGCGTATCGGTATTCGCCAACCACGCAAGAGCGGCATACTTGCCAGCATTGAAATTGACGGCGATACCAGCGTATTCACTTCCGGGGACTATGAGCGTTTTTTTGAAGTTGATGGCAAGCGTTATCACCACATTATCGACCCGCGCAGCGGCTATCCGGCCGACCGGACTATCTCCGTCACCGTCGTGCATGACAATGCCGCCACTGCGGATGCTGCCGCCACGGCACTGTTCGTTGCCGGCCCTGAGAGCTGGGTTGAAATCGCCCGCAGTATGCATATCGGGCTGGTCATGCTAATTGACAGCAACGGTGTTATTCACATGAATCCGGCAATGCAATCACGCATCCACTTTGAGCCTGACAGCACGGCAGAAATCAAACTAAGTGAACCACTCTCATGAGCCGTGCAGACTACGTTCTACTGGTTATCGTCATATGTGCACTACCATTACTGTACGCCCGTTTGTGGACCGGCAACGAACACGCTGACTATCTACAAATACAATCGGGTAATAATGAACCGCTGACCGGTGAGCTGTTGCACGACCGCACCCTGAATATTCATGGCCCGCTGGGTGACAGTGTTATTGAGATCAATCAGGGTCGTGCCCGTTTTGTCAGCTCTCCCTGCCGGGGGCAGGTCTGTGTACACACCGGCTGGTTGCAGGCTGCCGGAGAAATTGCCGCCTGCCTGCCAAACCGCATCAGTCTGACCCTGCATGGCCAGCACCCCCGGTTT
>CAJQPV010000222.1 GCA_905480305.1 uncultured Gammaproteobacteria bacterium
ATACCGAGGCGAAGGATTATCTGCCGCACATGTACGGCGCGGTGAACTACACGGTGATTGATGAGGTGCGCAAGCTGCCGTTGAAGGTGTCGGATATTTATCGGCGCCTGACGACCTGATAATTTTTATACCCTTTACATCACGGCTGTTGATTTCACACCCGGCGGACTTCATTACCTCTGCAAGGCGTGATGGCGGTGTTGCAACTCGTGGTGTTTGTTGCGGTTAGATGAAACGACAATGAATTTTTGAACAGGGAGCCTGCCTATGTCTTTTGAAATTGAAGTTGAAAACATCAAGTGCGGTGGCTGTGCCGCCAGTATCGTAAAAGGTTTGCAGGTTCTGGACGGTGTTGCCTCGGCAAGTGTCGATGTTGAACGTGGTTGTGTGGCCATTGAGGGTGATGTTGCGCTGCGGCCACTGGTTGCTGCACGTCTGCAGCAACTGGGTTACCCGGAGGTCGGCAGTGTTGAAGGGCTGGCTTCTGCGAAGGCCAGGGCAAAGTCCTTTGTCAGTTGTGCGGTCGGTAAATTCAGTGATTCATCTTCGGATTGAGGGGCTGTGGGCGGTTTGCGTTGCGGCACGAAAATCACAACTAATTGTAATTAATCAATATAGTGTATTTATTGACAATACATAAGAATATGCTAATATAAGCAAGAACTGTAGATGTTTATCGAACAGGAGGTGTCCCATGTACATCGATAGTCTGACGATAGCTGCAATTTTTGTGTTTGTTTTTGCGCTGGCATTGTTTGTGAAGCATTGTCTGGTTAACAGTTGCATCCTGCCATCCGACCGCAAGGTAACCAATGAAACCGCTATACATGCGGGAGGCAGGAAATGATCCTCGCAATGCAAACCGTGTGTCGTGCAACGGCCGGGAGCCTGGCCCCCGGTCACGTGGAAGATCTGCTGGCGAACGGTGGCCAACTGGTTGATGTACGTTCGCCGGCGGACTTTCGTCGCGACAGTCTTCCCGGTGCACTCAACCTGCCGGTTGATTCACTCTGTTATGAACATCACCAGCTGAACAGTCGACGTCCTGTCATTGTCTACGGTGCCAGTGAAGTACGCAGTGCGCGTGCAGCGCGGTTACTTGCAGGCAAGGGTTTTTCGCGTATTTACCATCTTGCCGCAGGCTGTTAAACGACGCGTCTGTGTACATGAGCATCGAAACCTTCGAGAGCTGGTCGTTGACACTGGGTATTGGCGGACTGGTGTTGTACATGGTCTATATTATGTACAAGCTGGCGCAGGAATCCGCTGCCGGGCGCTTCGGTACTGTAATGATTTTTCTTACCCTGGGCCTGGGTATTATCGGTTTTGCCGCGAAGTCGGTGATCCAGATAGTGATTCAGGTTTAGCGCTATCATCTTCCGTATTCTCGCCGCTGTCTTCCTCTTGCTTTACGATCACCGGGTCATCATTATCCATTAATATCTGGTGGGCCGGACCTTCCATGTCATCAAATTGCCCGGAGCGTACTGCCCACAGGAATATCCAGACGATAATGCCGACCAGCACCAGCGACAAGGGTATCAACAGGTAAAGTATTTCCATAATGTCTCGCTACTTGCCCCGTGTCAGTCGCAGGGCATTCAGTACTACCAGCAGTGAGCTGGATGACATACCGATGGCGGCCATCCACGGGGCGACAAATCCCAGCGCGGCTGCCGGTAGTGCAACCAGATTGTAAGCCGCCGCCCAGGAGAGATTCTGCCTGATAACCCGCAGTGTCCTGCCTGCCAGCCGCATACCGTGGGGCAGTGCCTCCAGGTTGTTTGACAGCAGTACCATGTCCGCGTTTGCCTGGCTGATATGGGCGGCATCGCGCATAACGATGGAGACATTGGCGGCTGCCAGCACCGGCGCATCATTGATGCCGTCACCGACCATCGCTACCACGGCACCCTGTTGCTGCAGGGCCTGTACCTGCTGCAGTTTGTCGGCCGGTGACATGCCGGCGCGCACGTCTTCAATGCCGGTTTCAGCGGCCAGCTGCTGTGCTGCCGCCACGCTGTCTCCACTCAGCAACACGACCTGTTTGCCGCTGCGCTGCAATGTCCTGATGACGGCGGCGGCTTCCGGTCGCAGGGTGTCAAGTAACAGGAAACGGGCGTGCAGCTGGCGTGCGTCGGCCAGTATCACCTCACTGCCGTGGGCCGGATCCGCGGGCAGGTCCTCGATATCGTTCTGTGTATGTTTGGCAATGAAGCCTGCATTACCAATAAACCAGGGGGAGTTATCGATATGTGCACTGATGCCGGCGCCGGGGTGATTGCGGATGTCGGTTGCCATGATGGTTTTGCCGCTGCTTGCCGCAGTGATGATGGCCTTGCCGACAGGATGTTCGGATTGCTGTTCCAGTGCCGCCGCGATTGCCAGTACAGTACGCTCATCAAGATGGGACAGACACTGCACGCGGCTGACTGCCGGTGTGCCAAATGTCAGTGTGCCGGTCTTGTCAAAAATGACGTGGGTGCATCGCGCCAGCGTCTCTAGGCTGTGACTGCGGACGGTCAGCAGGCCGTGGCCGAGCAGGGTGCCGGTTGCCGCACTGATGGCGGTGGGCGTGGCCAGTGATAGCGCGCAGGGGCAGGTCACGACGAGTACCGATACCAGTATCGGCAGCCAGCTGTCAGGTGCCTGTTGCCACCAGTAGTAGCCAACCACGGCAGCGATAACCAGCACCACAGCCACGAACCAGGACGCCACGCGATCAGCCAGCAGGGTGATGGCAGGTTTTTCGTTTTGCGCCTGTTCCAGCAGGCGCATGATCTCTGCCAGTACGGTTTCCAGGCCGACCTGTTCTACCCGCAGGTACAGCGGACTCTCAATATTGATACTGCCGCCGATGAGGCGCGCACCCTGATGCTTGCGCAGTGGTGTGCTCTCACCGGTCAGCAGTGCTTCGGATACGCTGGACTCGCCGGTGGTGATGGTGCCGTCGGCCGGTACTGACTCGCCGGGCTTGATAAGCACGGTGTCGCCGGCCTGCAGTTCGGTCAGCGGGACGATGTCCTGTTGCTCGCCTGCAGCAGTATTAATGATGCGGGTTGCCATCGCGGGCATCGCCTGGCTGAGTTGCTCCAGGGCTTCCGCGCTGCGCTTGCGTGCCATCAGCTCGAAATAGCGGCTGGTCAGCAGGAAAAAAATGAACATCACCACCGAGTCGTAATAAACCTCGCCCTGGCCGGTCCAGCTGGCATGAACGCTGCCGGTAAAGGCAACCAGGATGCCGAGCGCTACCGGTACGTCCATACCGACACTGCGGTTGCGCAGATCGCGCCACGCGCCGCGAAAAAAAGGTGCGCCGGAGTACAGCAGCACGGGTGTTGTCAGTAACAGGCCGATCCAGCGGAAGAAGGTCCTGAAGCCGGCTTCCATGCCGGACCAGTCACCGATATACAGCGCTACCGACAGCACCATAACCTGCATCCCGAGTACACCGGCGATGCCAATGCGACGTAACTGGTTGCGCCGTTCACGTTCAAAGGCCTGTTGTTGCTGCTGCGGATCGTACGGGTGTGCGCTATAGCCGATGCGGTGGATGGCCTGCAGGATGTCGCTGAGTTGTATCCGGGTATCGTCCCAGCGGATGCGTGCCCGGTGGGTGGCATAGTTGACCTGTACGTCCAGGACGCCCGGCAGTTGTGCCACGTGTCGTTCATTCAGCCAGATGCAGGCAGCGCAGGTGATACCTTCCAGGATCAGTGCGGCTTCCCGCTGATGTTCGCCGCGGCTACGGACAAATGTCTTTTGAATCTCGGGGTGATCGTAGACCTGTGTCTGGCGGATGAAATCAGGCAGTAATTCCTGGCCGGTGGCCGTGGCCGCTGTGCGGTGCCGGTAGAAGTCATCATTACCGGAAGCGACAATTGCCCGGGCTACCGCCTGACAGCCATGGCAGCACATGGGTTCGTCGTGCTTGTTGATAGTAACTGTCAGCTCAAGGCCACGTGGAACGGGCAGGCTACAGTGAAAACAGTTTAATGCGGATAAGGTTGCGGGCTCGGAGGAGGACACTTTGAATGTTTGGAAGAGGTCTGGTGAATGATTTTGGGCTGCCATAAAAGGCAATGATGCTACTGGCATTGCCTGCTGTCTGCAGTGGCAGGCACTTTGTGCACAGAATATTAACATCAATTGATATAGATCAACTTGGGTGCTGCGCAAGAAAAAATATAATGCGCTCTGACAATATTATCTGCCAGCGTGGAATGCAGCGCTGAACTGTTATTTATACAGGAACTGGAGAGAAAACTATGAACACAAAGCTGACTGGATACATGGGTGCTGCTGTCGTTGCGGGTGGTATGTTATTGACCAGTTTGCCGGTCAGTGCCTACGAGGCAGGCGATCTTGTACTCAGGGCGGGTATTGCCGGGGTGCTACCGACGGGACAATCGGAAAAAATTACTGCAATCGCGCCTGGCGCGAGGGTTGAGGCGGATGACGCCTGGAGCCTGGGCCTCACCGGTACTTATATGTTTACAGACAACATTGGTGTCGGTGTTCTGGCGGCATGGCCATTTGAGCATGATATTGATGCCAAGGGCAGTATTTCATCGCTGAACAAGGTCGGTGAAACCAAGCATTTGCCACCAACCGTCACACTTCAATACCACTTCGAGACCGGCACCAAATTTCATCCTTACGTTGGCGCGGGTATCAATTACACGTATTTCTTTGATGAAGATACCAGTGGTGCCTTGAGTGGACTGGATCTGAATCTGAGCCATTCCTGGGGTTTGGCAGGCGAGGTTGGACTTGATTACGATCTGGGTAATGACTGGCTAATCAGTGGCCAGGTCTGGTATATCAATATCGATACCGAGGCCAGGTTGGAGGGTGTCGGCAAGTTTGATGTCGAAATTGATCCGTGGGTTGTTATGCTGGGTGTGGGTAAGAAATTCTGACCAGATAGGGCTGAATAAAGCTCGTCGTGACGATATTGACTGGCTGCTTTGCAAAGGCGAAACTAGCAAAAAACCAGTATAACCGAGGGGAGATTACCAATGGTGCTACAACACGTATGGGGTTTGTTTACCGATCCAAAGCGTGAATGGGAAGCCATTCGCGACGATGAATGCACCATTGGCAAGTGTTACGCCATACACGTTCTGATTCTCGCGGCCATCCCGGCCATCTCCGGATTTATCGGCACCACCCAGTTTGGTTGGCAGATCGGTGCCGGTGATCCGGTCAAGCTGACACTGCAGAGTGCGAGCCTGATTGCAGTAGCCTACTATTTTGCAATGCTGGTTGGGGTGTATTCACTCGGCTGGATGATCCACTGGATGGGTGGGACCTACGACGCGAAAGTGCCGTTGTCACAATGTGTGGTGCTGGCGGCCTACACGGCGACTCCGCTGTTTCTGATTGGCCTGATGGAGCTCTATCCGGTGTTGTGGATCAACATGGTTGTGGGTATCCCGGCGCTGGCCTACACGGTGTACCTGCTCTATACCGGCGTGCCAATCATGATGGGCATTTCCGAGGATCGCGGGTTCCTGTTTTCCAGTGCGGTGCTGGCCGTCGGACTGGTGGCTTTTGTGGCCTTACTGGCGGCAACCGCTATTCTCTGGGGTATGGGCCTGGAGCCACAGTTCACACGTTAGCATCCGAGCGCGACAGAATGTTAGGATATTCCGATATTCGAAATGATCAGTAGGATTACTTACTGTTTTAGAAGGGATCAAGAGGGAGTTCAGTATGGCAGATCAGCAAACCTACAACTATAAGGTGGTCAGGCAGTTTTCTATTATGACCCTCGTATGGGCCATTGTCGGTATGACGGTGGGTGTGTTAATCGCGGCCCAGCTGGCGTGGCCGGCACTGAACTTCGATATTCCCTGGCTGACCTTCGGCCGTTTACGGCCATTGCATACCAATGCTGTGATCTTCGGTTTTGGTGGTTCGGCCCTGTTTGCAACGTCTTATTACGTGGTGCAGCGTACCTGCCATGTGCGGTTATTGAGTGACACGCTGGCAGCGGCTACCTTTTGGGGCTGGCAGCTGATTATCGTGCTGGCGGCACTCACCTTGCCATTGGGTCTTACCCAGAGCAAGGAATACGCCGAGCTGATCTGGCCGATCGATGTTCTGATTACCGTGGTGTGGGTTATCTATGCGCTGGTGTTTTTCGGCACCATTATGAAACGCCGCGTGCGGCATATCTATGTGGCCAACTGGTTTTTTGGTGCTTATATTATTACCGTCGCCATACTGCATATCTTCAACAGTGCAGCTGTGCCGACATCGTTTCTGCACTCCTACTCTGCCTATGCCGGGGTGCAGGATGCCATGGTGCAGTGGTGGTACGGGCACAATGCAGTGGGCTTTTTCCTGACGGCCGGGTTTCTCGGCATGATGTATTACTTCGTGCCCAAGCAGGCAAATCGCCCGGTGTATTCCTACCGTCTGTCAGTGGTACATTTCTGGGCGCTGATCTTTACCTACATCTGGGCCGGCCCGCATCATCTGCACTACACGGCGCTGCCCGACTGGACCCAGTCTCTGGGCATGATTATGTCGCTGATTTTGCTGGCACCCTCCTGGGGCGGCATGATCAATGGCATCATGACACTCTCCGGGGCCTGGGAGAAATTGCGTACCGACCCGGTACTGCGCCTGTTGATTGTATCGATTTCCTTCTACGGCATGTCTACGTTCGAAGGCCCGATGATGGCCATCAAGACGGTGAATGCCCTGTCACACTACACCGACTGGACCATTGGTCACGTGCATTCCGGTGCGCTCGGCTGGGTGGCGCTGGTCTCCATGGGCAGTATGTACTACCTGATTCCGCGACTGTTTAATCGTGAACTCTATAGCCTGAAACTGGTTGAGGCACATTTCTGGACCGCGACCATTGGCATTGTGCTCTACATTTCTTCCATGTGGGTAGCCGGCATCATGCAGGGGCTGATGTGGCGCGCAACAAACGGTGATGGCACCCTGACCTACAGTTTTGTCGAGTCGGTGCAGGCCATGCATCCGTACTATATTGTGCGTTTTATGGGTGGCGTATTCTTCCTGCTGGGGAGCATAGTGATGGCCTGGAATATATGGAAGACCATTGCAGGTGCCAAACCGGCCACGGCCACCATTCCCGCTCCGGCGGCAGCACATTAAGGAGACAGGATATGGCGGCAGGACACGACAAGATCGAAACAAATATCGGCCTGATGATCATCCTGATCATCATTACTGTTTCTATTGGTGGGCTGGTGCAGATCGTACCGCTGTTTTTTCAGCAGTCAACGACTGAAGCAGTCGCCGGCCTTGAACCTTACAGCCCGTTGCGGCTGGCCGGGCGTGATATCTATGTACGGGAAGGCTGCTATCTGTGTCACTCCCAGATGATCCGGCCGTTCCGCGCCGAGACCGAGCGCTACGGGCATTACTCGGTGGCGGGTGAATTTGTTTATGACCGACCCTTTCAGTGGGGTTCGAAACGCACCGGTCCGGACCTGGCGCGTGTGGGTGGCCGTTACAGTGACGAATGGCACCGCGTGCACCTGATGAATCCGCGAGATGTGGTGCCTGAATCCATCATGCCCGGTTATCCATGGCTGGAAACGACTCCGGCCGATGCCAGCAATATCAGTAAAAAACTTGAAGTGTTGCGGTTGCTGGGAGCGCCTTACAGTGATGAGGATATTGCCAATGCGCCACAGGCGCTGGAAGGCAAGACCGAGATGGATGCCATGATCGCCTACCTGCAGGGTATGGGTATCACCATCAAGACGCGGAGATGAGCGCATGGATGTTTCTATAGTTCAATCGGTCTGGACCCTGGTCGTGCTGGTGCTGTTCGTCGGCATTGTCATCTGGGCCTGGAGCGGCAAGCGCAAGCAAGAGTTTGATGAGGCGGCAAACATCCCCTTTGACGAGGATGACAAGCCGACAGCAACAACATCCAAGGAGAATTCCCATGGCTGATTTCACCAGCAGCTTCTGGAACTGGTTCATCATTATCCCTACCGTCGGCGGCATCATTGCCTGTTTTCTCCTGATTCGCTGGTTGTCGACTGCGATCAAGCCGGAAGACGAAGGCAAGGAGATGGATCATGTGTGGGACGGTGATCTGGTAGAGCTCAACAACCCGCTGCCGCGCTGGTGGCTGAACATGTTTTACATCACACTGTACTTCAGTATTGGCTACCTGGCACTGTATCCCGGGCTGGGTACCTTCAAGGGCCTCCTGGAGTGGACATCGACCGGACAGTACGAGCGTGAGATTGATATTGCCGATGCGAAATACGGTCCGTTGTTCAAGAAATTCCAGGAAATGCCTATCGTTGCGGTGGCAGCTGACCCGGAGGCCCGCCGTATGGGCGAACGTCTGTTTGTGAACTATTGCGCAACTTGTCATGGCTCGGATGCGCGTGGTGCGCGCGGCTTCCCCAATCTGCGTGATAACGACTGGCTCTATGGCGGCGACCCTGACGTGATCCAGCAGACTATACTGGAGGGACGTAATGGCGTGATGCCGGCCTGGGCAGATGCACTTGGCGGTGATGCCGGTGTCGCTGATGTTACTGAATTTGTTTTTAGTCTGAGCGGACGCGACGTAGACCAGGCGGCTGCAGCGCGCGGCGGCGAGAAATACCAGATGTTATGTGTCGCCTGTCACGGTGCCGACGGCACCGGCAACCAGGCGCTGGGTGCGCCGAATCTGGCGGATAGTATCTGGTTGTACGGTGGCTCCAGCAAGCAGGTAATGGAAACCATAGCCAAGGGTCGCATAGGTGTCATGCCGCCACACCGTGATTTCCTGGGTGAGGACAAGGTTCACTTGCTGGCTGCTTATGTTTACAGCCTCTCTACCGGACAGGAAGCACTCGAAGAGTAGTGCCTGCTGTGGTGGTTTGTTGAAGGGATTGAACTAATAATGGCGGATGTACAGGTACCTAAACAGCAGAAATGTATTGCCATCCTGTGGCCGTCTTTTCTGGTGGCAATTGTGGCCACCGGCCTGTTTTTTTCCGCCTTTGATCCGGATGATCTGTACCCCTTTGGCGAGCAGACAGAGATTAGTCGCCTGGGGGTTTACTCCATCGGCTTTCTCTCCTTCTGGCTGGTATCCGCCGTTTCGGGTATCGGCACGCTGTACTTCGCAATGACCAACTGTATGCGAAACCTCCCGGAATCCCGGGACCAGTAAGGCCTCGGCATGACAAATCCTGATGCTACCGGCCCGGCTACGGGCTCCCGGTCTGACGAGCAGGTTGCAGAATCACTGTACGCCAAGGCGGAGAAGATCTATCCGCGTCAAGTGCATGGCCTGTTTGCGCGCCTGCGGGTGCTGGGTGTGCTTGGTCTGCTGGGTATTTACTATATTCTTCCGTGGCTGCGCTGGGACGGTCAGCAGGCACTGTTGCTGGATCTGCCGGCGCGCAAATTTCATATCTTTTTTGTAACACTCTGGCCGCAGGATTTTTTCTACCTCGCGGTGTTGCTGATAATTGCCGGCCTGACGCTGTTCTTTGTGACCGCGCTGGCCGGGCGTGTCTGGTGTGGTTATGCCTGCCCGCAGACCGTCTGGACCGAGGCTTTTCTGTGGATTGAGCGCAAGGTCGAGGGTGATCGCATGCAGCAGCAGAAGCTGGATGCGCTGCCGCTGAATGCCCGCAAGTTTCGTATCAAGGCCAGCAAGCATTTTCTCTGGATTGCCTTTTCGGCCTGGACCGGTTTTACCTTCGTTGGCTATTTCACACCGATTATTGAGCTGGGCCAGCGCTTGCTGACATTACATCTCGGTCCATGGGAAACCTTCTGGGTGGTTTTCTATGGCTTTGCGACCTACGGTAACGCCGGTTTTATGCGCGAGCAGGTGTGCAAGTACATGTGTCCCTATGCGCGCTTTCAGAGTGCCATGTTCGACAAGGACACACTGGTTGTATCCTATATTCCTGTACGTGGCGAACCGCGTGGATCCCGCAAGCGCAGTGACGATCCGGTTGAGAAGGGGCTGGGCGACTGCATTGATTGCACCCTGTGCGTACAGGTCTGTCCGACCGGTATCGATATTCGTGATGGACTGCAGTACGAATGTATTGCCTGCTCGGCCTGTATTGATGCCTGTGATGACGTTATGGACAAGATGGGCTATGAGAAGGGTCTGATCAAGTACACCACAGAACACGCCATGAAGGGCGGCAAGACGCACATCCTCAGGCCGCGCATTATTATCTACGCCATCATCCTGATGGCCATCTTCGTGGCGTTTGCCTGGTCATTCAGTCAGCGCATCTCGCTGGGGCTCGATGTGATTCGTGATCGCAACACGCTTTATCGTGAGACCGGGGAAGGTCTGATCGAGAATGTCTATATCCTCAAGGTTCTGAATATGGACGCGTCAGGGCACGAGTACGATCTGCGGGTGTCGGGTATTCCCGGCCTGTCACTGCACAAGGATATGGCGGTTATTCGTGTCGATTCCGGTGGTGTGCTGGAACTGCCGGTGCGCTTGCGTGCAGATGAAGCTGACCTTGATGCGCGTAGCAGCAATGTGGTGTTTGAACTGGTTGCAACCGACGATGATGCGCTTGTAGCCAGGGAAGATGCTAGATTTCTGGGGCCGCAGTAGCTTGTTGGTTCTGGTGTTTTTGAGCTTTTATTCAAGTGGTTTTTCGCCTGGCAGGGCGAAACCTGTGTTTAAATAATCGAACCTATTATGAAGATACCAAAACCAAAAACCCACTGGTACCGTGAACCCTGGGTATGGCTGATGATTGCGTTGCCGATGTCTGCCGTCATCGGCGGGATGATTACTATCTACCTGGCGGTTTCCACCAGTGACGGTCTGGTCGTTGATGATTATTACAAACGCGGCAAGGCGATCAATATGGACCTTGCGCGTGATGAAGCGGCGGCCCGCTATCAGCTACGGGCACTGATCGATCTGGATTTGCGCGATAACCTCATGCAGTTACAGCTGCAGAGCTCCGCTGAGGCGTTACCAAAGATGCTGACGTTTTCATTGTTGCACCCGACACAGCCGGGTCGTGATCAGGTCATTGTCCTGAGACATGCCGGTGACGGTATGTATTACGGTGACATTGATGAGATTGCGCGCGGCAACTGGTACCTGCAACTGGAAGCAGATGACTGGCGTCTGTCGGGCAAAATGCAGATCCCGCTTGTCGGCAGGCTGGTAATGCAGCCAGCTGCTGTTGTATCAACGGATTAACATAGCGTAACCCGGTTGTGATCGCGCTGAACCCTGAACCGCTGCTGGCAGCTTTCCTGGTAGGACTGCTGGGTGGTACGCATTGTTTTGGCATGTGTGGCGGCATTGTCGGTGCACTAAGTTCCGGACTGTCGCTGGAGTTGCAGACCTCGCGCTGGCGTCTTGTCGCGGCGCAGCTGGCCTATAACGGCGGGCGTATCAGCAGCTATGTGTTTGCAGGTGTGTTGCTTGGGCTGTTCGGGCAGCAGCTGGGCGAGGCGGGGCTGCTGCAGGGCTTCCCGCTGGGCCGCATGATTGGTGGTGTTGTCATGATTCTGTTTGGTATTTACCTGGCAGGGTGGTGGCAGAGCCTGCTTTGGCTTGAAAAGGCCGGCGCCCATCTATGGAAGCACATAGAGCCATTCGGACGGCGTTATATTCCGGTGCGCAGTGCTGGTCAGGCCTTCCTGCTGGGGCTGGTCTGGGGCTGGTTGCCCTGCGGTATGGTTTACGCTGTGCTGGCACTGGCGCTGGCCAGTGGCTCTGGCGCGGAGGGGGGGCTGCTGATGCTGGCTTTCGGCCTGGGTACCCTGCCTGCCTTGCTGAGCATCGGGCTGGCATATAACACGCTGAATCGCTTTATACGGGACCCCAGGATACGCATGCTTGCCGGTATCATAGTCATTGTCATGGGTATTTTGATGCTGCTTGCGAATCCATCCGGACACGGGCATCATTCCCACCCCCTTTAGCCCTTGTCACAGCGTCTGTCGCCGGTTTTTGCACTGCAAACGGCTATCAGGGCTAATATTAGGAACACAATATATAGTGTTTCACTGTTATAGTGTTTTTGCCCGAAAATGCCCCCGTATTTTGCCGTTAAAAATATGTAAAATATTGAAATATAAGATAATTTATACCCACATAAATTATACTTGACAGGCCGTCTCCGGCCGCATAATCTTTTTGTCCAGAGCACAAGATGTAGTGTTCCGGCTTAATTCAGAATTTCACTACCAGTGTCCTTGTCTGATCGTCAGGCAGGCGGCCAAAAGTCAGTAATCCTAACAAGAACTTAAAGAATCAAGGGGAGGATATTCAGCGTATGACGACCACCGCGCACCTAGAAGCAGTACCCACCAGCGTCGCAGAAATTCCACTGCAGGCAGCATCCCAGGACATCTGGGAAACCAAGTATCAACTCAAGGCAAAAGACGGTACGCCGGTTGATAACTCCATTGATGAAACCTACCAGCGTGTCGCTCGCGCCATCTCGGATGTCGAGGCAACGCCCGACCTGCGTGAGCTCTGGTACAGGGAATTCCTGTGGGCACTGCGACATGGCGCCATTCCGGCCGGGCGCATTACCTCCAATGCCGGTGCGCAGCAACACAAGCCGGCTACCTCGACGATCAATTGCACCGTATCCGGTACGGTGCAGGACTCCATGGACAATATTCTCGACAAGGTGCACGAGGCGGGGCTGACCCTGAAAGCCGGTTGTGGCATCGGTTACGAGTTCTCCACCTTGCGCCCCAAGGGTGCCTATGTCTCCGGCGCAGGTGCCTATACCTCGGGCCCGCTGTCGTTCATGGATATCTACGACAAGATGTGTTTTACCGTGTCCTCGGCCGGTGGCCGGCGCGGCGCACAGATGGCGACCTTCGATGTCGGTCATCCGGATGTGATGGATTTTATCCGCGCCAAGCGCGAAGACGGCCGGCTGCGCCAGTTTAACCTGTCCCTGCTGATCACCAGCGAGTTCATGGCTGCGGTCAAGAACGATGCCGACTGGAAGCTGGCTTTCCCGCTGGATCGCAGTGAACTGGATGATGGTATTGACCTGCATGACACCGCACAGGTGATCTGGCGCGAATGGCCCTACAAGGGTGAGTATATCGCCAATAATGCCGGGCTGGTTGCCTGCAAGATTTACAAAACGGTGCTTGCACGTCGTTTGTGGGACATGATTATGGCGTCCACCTATGATTTTGCCGAACCGGGTTTCATCCTGATCGACAAGGTCAACGAG
>CAJQPV010000223.1 GCA_905480305.1 uncultured Gammaproteobacteria bacterium
TTGGCAAGCCCAGTGCCTGTCCGCCGTAGGCCAGGATGACGATCACGCCGACCGTTCCGACCGTGCCGGCGATCAGGCGCAAGAGATTGGCGTCGAGGCTTTCGTCGCCAATACGAGGTGACAGAATTATCCATTCGAACAAGAGCCGGATAGCAAGCCAGAACAGCCAGGCGGCGGAGAAATAGATCAGGACCGTGGTGGTCGAATCGACCATGTTGGAGAAATCACCCGAGGTGTTGATCTGGTTCTCGATGAAAGGGCCCAACAGCGCAACCACGGCCAATACCGAGAGTGGTCTGATAAATCGCCGGGAAAGGGCACCGATGCGCGTATCGGGTTCTGTTCGTGACAGCCAGCGGTGGAGGAACACGAGCAGGAACACCGCAATCAGCACGAGCAAAATGGTCGCGATTACCTTCCAGATGGGTGTATCGAGCCAGAGGCCCGACAAACTTTCCGGCATAGCTAATACAATCGCAGACGGAATCAGGGGTCCCGTAATCTGGGGCATGGCGTTGTGCCAACTGATTATCCCGAGGCGTGAAGCTAGCGGCAGGTCCTCAACGGCGCGAAAAAAACGCGGGGCGACGACTACGGTGCGGGCATTGAACAGGAACTCGCCCTCACGTGACCCTTCGTCGATGCGCTGGATCCGGATCGGCGTCCCGGGGACGCGGTACTGGGCAGGACCCTCGTCCGAGAAAGCCGCTGCATTGGGCACAATGTCGAGCTTCGGTATCACCACGCGTCCGAAGATATCGAGGAGGTATGCGTTCGTATCATTGCCCAATTCATTACGTGATGACTTCGCCACCTGGCTGAGATCGACAAGAGCCCTGAACTGCGCTAAAAGCAGGGAGATGAGTTCGGCCGTGTCTGCTGTACGTTGTGCGCGATATTCGAGCAGCGCCGCCTCCAGGCTATCGCGCAGACGCAAGAACGTTCTTAGCGTGTCGCGCGGACTGTCTGTGCGCACAGGCCGACTCAACTGAACGGTTGTTGTCGGCGCGGTTTCCGCATCACCCGACTGGCTCGTGGCTGCTTCCTGAGCCATCACTGGCGACAGGCCGAAGACAAGCACTGCGGTAGCGATTGCCAGGACGTGAAATAGTGATCTGGTAGGTTGCAAGGCTATATCCTCCAAAATACTACGGCATAGTATGGCACGGCGCGGTGAAGTGAGTTGATTCAAAATTATTTTCTTCAACGTCCGGCCGGCAATGTCAGTACCGGAGCCACTCCCCTGGCGGTTGGCGCCGCTAGCTGAAACAGTACCTGTATGGCTGCAAAAGTACGTTTACTCTTGATATCCGAATGATCGATATAGAACCAGTCGTTTCGATAACGCACGGCAACATAGGGGTCTTGAGGTCGTTGCTTTTGCGTGTGGACATGCAGGGGGAGCAGCGCCAGGATTTCCTCACGTACCATTGGAGGAAGTGCCACAACCCGACCGTCATCCCGGTCCTGCCTGGGGACATCGATGCCGCGGGAAAGAAAAGACATGACCGACATCAGCGATCGTGACTTGATCGTTATCTCATCCGCTTCTCTTCGCATCATCCGTTCGGTTATAACAAAGTCATCAATGTCTGGGTCAAGGTTCAGTTCATGTCTTAACTCGTCGGAGAGCGTCTGGATATTTGCCGGGAGGTCCCGCTTGAAACGTACTGTTAGAGATGGCTGTCGTTCATCTTCCATCTGCCGCGCCTGATACACCTCCAGCGCCTGGTTATCCAGCAATAAGATAAGTCGTTTAAGCACTCGTTGAAAACGTTTCAGCTTCTCCATTTCCCGCTGGAATCGTTGCACTTCATCCATTTGGCCCGGTGATGGCAACTGAGCAAAACTCATATTCTCTACGTCATTAATTCGTTGCAACATAATCTGTAACAGGATATCCACCTGCCAGTCGGCATCTCCCAGAGTAAAGAGAGCATTGACGGGAATCGGCCTGAACATACGCAGGGCGAACTCCTGCCCGGCCAGCGGTATGTAGGTTATGGTTGGTTGCTGGGAATAAGACAGGTTGGCATCTCCCCTGAAGAGATCTGGTACCGAATTACCCTCTGCCTGGGTAGTCCCTACTCCAATTTTGCCCTGGTATGAATAAGAGGTGATTACGGAACTGACCCTAAGAAAATCTGGTATTTCAACGTAACGCAAGCGCACCAAATTGAGCAACATCTGTTCATTCCGCGACTGAACAATGGCTGCATTGTAGTTGAATCGATCCTCAGGCAGTTTTTTAGACCCTATGGATGTGCAGCCTGAAAGCACCAGTAAACCAAGTAACACTATGTTGATATGATGATACTTTGAAATTAACTGCGTAATTGTCATGCCGATACCTATTTTGGTGAGGTGTTTGCCGTCCTTTTAACTCAATAAATCAACGGGGGTCGATCGGCCGTCGGAAGTCCCTCGCGAATTCGTTGCGAGAAGTCGGGGGATGCCCCCGCGGCCTTGCCTCTCTCCGTGATATTGCTTTTACGTCGGAGTTCGTCGAAGGGCAGGCTTGTATCGATCGTGCCGCGTTCATAGCCGAGCTCGTCGATGTATCCATTCACGATGATGCGCCAGTCGAAGGTTTTATCGGGGGCCACTTGTCGCTGGTGCTGGCGGATCACGGTGGTGCAGTTATCGACCAGCGCGTTGTACCAGCTCGGCGCGCTCGCAAGCCGGTTCATAGTCTCCAGGTAGGAGACGAGCATCGCGCGAGCGACAGGAAGCGGCGTCTTCATGCGGTAGAGATAGACGTCTTCGCCGCGATGATTCGTGCGCACACCAATCACGTCTCGCTCGTCCGCCACGACATAGTAGAGTTCGAATTGCCGAAAGAAACCGAGCACGGCGGAGTATTCTTCCCCAACCTCTTTGCGCGTCTCGATCGAGACCGCCAAATGTTGACCGTCCGCGAACTCCCAGCTCGTGATCGTATGTGCCATCATCGGGGAGCCCCAATAGGACAGATACATATCGATACCCCGAAGCTGTGACAGATCGTAGGTTCGGGTTTCCCAGATTTCATCGAAGTCAGTCTCGCTGCGATACTGGAAGTTGCGCACATTCCTGATCGTGACGAGATCACCGTCGAAGGTCACGGCCGGGACCCTCGCGACGTCGGCCAGCCAGTCGCGGTCGTTACTCGGCTCGATGCCGATCCACCACCCCTGCACGAGCACGAAAAGGACCAGGAAGCCCACCCACAACCGCCAGATCGGACGAACCAGTACGAGTAGAGCGATCACGGCCACGACAAATGTCATCGCTAGCGCGCCCGCCCACAGCTGCGATTCCGGACCGTCGAACCACAGGCAACCTACTGTCCAGACAGTTAGCAGGAACAGGCCCGGAATTGAAATGGCGAGCTTCATGTCACAATCCCTCTCGATCGCAATCTAAGGATGCGTGCCTCGGCGCAGCCGTCCGTAACATCATCATGCTAGTCGTTGTTTTAAAAACGCAGGTTTTAGAACCAAAATTTCGCACCAGTCATCGGCCCCTGGATAATTAAGTGATTGAGTACATTGCTGAAGTCCTCTCCGTCATCAAATTTAAATTTCAGACAGAATTTATATTTCTAACTTTATCCAGACCGGCTAGCGATTATCTTGACCTGGATCAATAATACAGACAGCTTGTCAGTTTAAATTGACAAGATGTCAAATTCTGGGCAGTTCTCTTTTCGTAAGCACGTGGCACCGCAGCCATCGGGCAATATCGGTAAAGCCGAGCGCACGCGCGCGGCAATTTTGAATGCGGCGCTCGGAATTATCTGGTCGCATCCGTTTCGAGACATGACCGTCGGCTCGCTAATGGCCGAGACCGGGTTCAGCCGTTCAGTGTTTTACCAGTACTTCGATGATCTGCACGATCTGATGAAAACCTTGCTGGAAGATTTGCAGGTCGATATATTCGACGTCACTGGGGCCTGGTTCGAGGGCGTCGGTGATCCCATCGTTCTGTTGGACGAATCCCTCTCCGGCCTGGTTACCGTCTGCTACAAGTTCGGCCCCATTTTGCGGGCCGTCGATGATGCTGCCGCCACAGACGAACGGTTCGAAAAGGACTGGAGGCGGTTTCTTGGGAAGTTCGATGACGCGGTTACCAGCCGCATCGAAGCCGACCAGCAGCAGGATCTGATTCCGGGCTTCGATGCTCGCCCGATAGCCATTGCGCTCAATCGGCTAGATGCCTACACGCTCATCAATGCCTTCGGACAGCGCCCGAGAAAAAACCCGAAACCAGTCAACGAAGCACTGTCCCGGATCTGGATAGCCTCGCTTTATGGCAGCGAGTGGCCCGAGAAAGGCTCCTCGAATCTCGTGCGCAAGTGAGACAGGCCCGATAGAGGATAGAGACATGGCAACGATGAATCGAACCAGTGTTACGTTGGGCGTTGCCGAAAGGCCGGTAGAGGGCAATCGACCCATCGTCGCGGTAGAAGCGGATCGCAACCGGAACTATCGGAGAGATCCGCAAGACCAGGTAATGAACAAACTTATACCGATTGAATTAAAGCTGATTTCAACAAAGGTTGGAAAATAATGAAGTTAAATTTGAAAATTTGTATGTCGATTTTACCGAGCATCCTGTTACTGGGTGTCGGCAAGACGGCTCTCGCGGAAAACACACCCGGTTTCAACAACAAGATACCGGAAGTAATAATGACGCCGAACACGGTCGAGACCCGGATTGGGACGATGAATTTTTTCGACGGCATGCCGGATGCGGCAACCGTGCAGAAAGCCTATGACAATCTGGACTTCATGCGTGGTATCGAAGTCTTCCTGAACTTCATCCCTGCAACATCCATCGAGGGCATACGACTCGGCATGGCCGAAATCGGGGCAACCAAATCCAACCAATGCGTCATCTTCGACAAGCTGATGGACTCAGATCCATTGTTTCTTACCGGCAACACGGACACCGTCTATGCCTCGGTGATGCTGGATCTGAAGCGGGACGGGGCCACTGTCGTTGAGATTCCGCCGAAGACCGGCCCGGGTACGGTCAACGATGCCTTCTTTCGCTTCATCACCGATATGGGCATTCCGGGTCCGGATAAAGGCAAAGGCGGTAAATATGTCATCCTGCCGCCGGATTACGATGGTGAGATGAATCCGCCGGAAGGTGGCATGGAGGCCGAGATGGAGATCGCCGGCAAGAAGCAAAAGGTCTTCGTCTCCAGGTCTGCCAGCTACACGAACTGGCTGATCCTGCGCGGTTTCCTTGTCGATGGCAAGACTGACGTGGCGGTCAACACCTTCGAGGGCGGCCTCAAGGTCTATCCTTTGTCCCAGGCGAAAACCCCGCCAA